>JBOGGP010000011.1:0-21946 GCA_050744105.1 Acidimicrobiales bacterium | reverse complement strand
GGCCGAAGTGCCGGGCAGGCCGAAGTGCCGGGCAGGCACTGAGGTCACTGGGCAGGCGGAGGTGAAAGGGGTCCCCCCGGCTGGCCGCCTCTGGGGTGCCATCCAGGCCCGGGGCGGGCGACGGAGCGGGCCGTCAGGCCTGAGCCCTCAAAGCGACTGGCGCACCGCCTCGGTGGCGTACTGGGTCATCCGCCGCCACCATGGACGCTCCGACCAGGCCTCCGGGGTGATCTCCCGGGCGGCCTGGACGTCCTCCGTGAAATGTGCTTCCAGCTCGGCCACCAGCTCTGGGCCCTCGATGGCCGCGTTGAGCTCCAGGTCGAGGTCGAAGGAACGGCTGTCGAAATTGCCCGAACCCACGTTGGCCCAAACGTCGTCGACGATCAGCACCTTGGCGTGGAGCATGGTGCGGTCGTACTCGAAAATCCGGATACCGGCGGCGAGCAACCGGGCATAGGACCGCTGCCCGGCCTTGCGGACCACCTCCTTGTCCACCTGCAAGCCGTTGATCAGCAGTCGCACGTCCACGCCGCGCCGGGCCGCCTGGCACAGGGCCCTCTCGAAGAACCGGTCGGGCACGAAGTAGGCGGTGGTCAGCCACAAGCGCCGGCGGGCTCCGGCAATGGCGGCAAAAAACAGCAGGGTGGACCCCGTCGGTCCCCCTGTCGGCGTGCTCCGGGTGATCTGCACGCTGGCAGCGGCGGCGGCCGTGCCACCGAGGCGGGCGCGGGCGCCGGCGGAGCCCTCGAGCCCCCCTGCTTCGCCGGGCTCCACCGGCTGGTCGAAGGTGGCCAAGTGGGGCCCGGCGAGCACCCGGCCGGTGGACTCGGCCCAGTTCTCGGCGAAGGCGGCAAAGAGGTCCGCCACCGCCGGGCCCTCGATGCGCAGGTGGGTCTCACGCCAGTGGCAGGGATCCTGGGCGTCGCCCGACCACACGTCGGCGATGCCCACCCCCCCGGCGAACCCGATCCGGCCGTCCACCACCAGGATGCGCCGGTGCATCCGCTTGTTGACCTTGCGCAGCGTGTACCAGCGCAGCGGGCGGAAGACGGCCACGTTGACTCCACCGCGCTGGAGCCGACGTCGCTGGGGATGAAGGAGCCGAGCCGAGCCGTAGCCATCCACCAGTACGTTTACCTCCACCCCTGCTCGGGCCCGCTCGACCAGTGCGTCGCCGAAACGGTCGGCCGTCTCGCCCGGCCAGTAGATGTACGAGGACAGGTCAACCGTTTGCCTCGCCCCGGATATGGCCTCGAGCATGGATTCCAGTGTGACCCCGTTGCGCAGGACCCGGACGCGGTTGGCCGGGCTGAGCACCGACCCGGTCATGGAGCCGACCAGCCTGGAGAACTCGGGGCTTCCAGGCCCGGGCGGGTCGACCAGGCTGAGGCGGTCCCGGGTGGCGCGCTTGTACCTGGCAACCTGGTATGCCAGCAGGGCCGTCCCCGCTACCCCGGTAACCGAGCCAAGGCGCCGCGTGGCGCCCCCGCTCAAGGGCATTCTCGCTTTCTTCCCTCAGGCTTCGAATGTCAAACAGACCCGTCGCCGGCGGGAGATGGCTTTCTGCACTGGCGCCGCGGTGTTTACAATGTAACGGTGCCGAGCGCGCAGGCAGACTTCCCCGCCGAGCCGGCCGGCGTCGGCGACGCCCGCCGGTTCGTGCGCGCCGCCCTGGGCGACTGGGGGGCGGACGAGTGGGAGTGGGCGGCCAGCCAGTTGGTCACCGAGCTGGCGACCAACGCCGTCATCCACGCTCGTAGCCCGTTCCGGGTGGAGGTTGCCCTATCCACCACTGGCCTTCGGATCTGCGTCACGGACGGCTCGGCCCGGCAGCCACTGCTGCGGGCCCACGGCGTGCGGGCGACCACCGGCCGGGGGCTGACCCTGGTCGATTCGCTGTCGGAGTCGTGGGGCTTCACGGTCGAGGGCGCGGGCAAGCAGGTCTGGGTCCAGCTGGGCGCCAGGTCCGCGTCCCGCTCCGACGGGACAGAGCGTTCCGGCGCCGCCGCCGGCGCCCCGGCGCCCGCTAGAGCTGGGGTGGCGCCCCCCACCAGCGGGCGCCCCCACGGCTCCGGCGGGCTCGGCCTGACCGGCACGGGCGCAGCCCTGATGGCATGAGCGAGCCGGGCCTGGGGGAGCCGGAGATGGTCCAGGTGCGCCTGGTGTCCCTGCCTGTCCAGGTGTGGTCCCGGGCCCACGAGCACGGAGAGGAGCTGGTGCGGGAGTTTACCCTCATCGCCGCCTCGGAGCCTCCCGACCGGGCCCACGAGGTGCCGGCCAGGCTGATGAGCCTGGTCGACCAGCTCACCCAGGACTACGCCGAGCTCAACACCGACCAGGAGGGGACCCTGGCCCGGGCGGCGGCCGACGGCGTGGCGGAGGTGGATCTGGCGTACCGGGTCCCCCCGGGCGCGGCCCAGGCCGTCGTCGACCTGGGGGCGATGCTCGACGAGGCGGACAGGTACTGCCGGGCCGGCGAGCACCTCCTGACCCTGGCCGCACCGGCCGAGTCGCTGGCCTTTCGGCGCTGGTACCTGGACGAGTTCACCCGCCAGATCGCCGGCGAGCCCCCGCTGCCGTGGCCGCGGTGGATCGCCGCTCATCCCTGGTCCTGACGGGGAGCCCGACCGCCCCGAGCGGGCATCCCGGGGATCGCCCATGGGGCGAGGCACTACGATCAGGCCGGACCATATGACCTCGACCGCCACCCTGTCCGCGTCGACAACCCTGAGCGTCTCCCCCGGGGGGACGGCGAGCGCCGACCTACGGGTGGCCAACACCGGCCCGACCACCGAGCGCTTTGCCCTGCGGGTGGCCCGCGGCCCAGCCGAGTGGGTGTGGTGCAACCCCTCCACCCTGGTGATCGAGGCCGGCGCCGAGGCAACGGTGAGGGTGGTGTGCCAACCGCCACGGTCACCGTCCACCCAGATGGGCCCCACGGAGCTGGCCATCGCGGTGTCGGGGACCGGTCAGGAACCGCCGACCATGGTCGACGTGCCCCTCGACGTCGGCTCCTTCTTCGACCTGGGCGCCGGCCTGGATCCTAGGGAGGCCCACGCCAGGGGGGGGGCCCGCTACGACCTCACCGTGGACAACCGGGGCAACGCCACCGAGACGCTGGCGGTGCGGCCGAGCGCAGCCGGCGAGGACCTGGAGGTGAGTGCCGACCCGCCCGAGCTGGTGCTGGCCCCCGGTGCGTCAGGCCGCTCGGTGGTCGAGGTGCGCCCGCTCCGCCGGCACTGGTTGGGCAGGCCAGCCACCCGGTCGTTCGAGGTGGCCGTCGAGCCGGCCAGCGCGGCGGCGGTGAGGCTTACCGGCCGGCTGGTCACCCCGCCCCGCGTCTCGGGCCGGGCCGGCGCCGGCGGCCTGGTAGGCGTCGTGGTCGCCGCCGTCGTGGTAGCTGCCGTCCTTGCCTCGGGGTCCTCGGGCCCGGCCCACCCGGCCACCGCCGTCACGTCGCCCACCTGCACCGGCGCCGGCCACCTGGCTCACGACGCCAACGGCCAGACCCGCCCCAACGTGGTCGAGCCGGACAACTTCTCGTTCCTGTTCCTCGACAACAACTGCAGCCCGGCCCGGTGGAACCCGTGCCAGCCCCTGCACTACTACGTCGACACCACCGGGGCCACCCCCGCCAACCTGGCCGACCTGACCCAGGCCATCGCCACGGTAAGTCGCGACACCGGTCTCCGCTTCGTCTCCGACGGCAATGCGGCCAGCGCCGCCGACGTGTCCGGTATCGAGCAGGCGGCACAGCAGCAGCACCGCTGGGCGCCCATCAGCATCAACTGGCTGCACCAGGGACCCGGCAACGGGGCCACCGAGGTGCTGGGAGGCGGCCGGCCCGAGATCGTCGCCGGAGTGCTGGTGACGGGCTCCATCTTCTTCAACGCCGACGCCCACGAGGCCGGCGGAGCGCCGTTCCCCGACGGTTTCGGCACCGGCGTCACCTGGGGCCGGGTCATGCTGCACGAACTGGGTCACGTCGTCGGCCTCGGTCACGTCACCGGGACCGACGAGATAATGCACGAGCCCCTCAACGACCAAGCCGGGCTGGCCCAGTCCACCTACGGCCTGGGCGACCTGACCGGACTCCGGCTCCTGGGCCGGTCGGCCGGCTGCGTCGCCGAGCCCTCCGTCCAGCCGCTGCCCGGCCGCAACCGGCCGGTACCCACCGACGCCGCCCCCCAGCCCGGCGGCCTGCCCCAGTAGCGCCCCGAGGCTGGCCCCCTCGCCGGTGTCAGGAAGCCCTCGGGTGTCAGGAGCCCTCGGGTGTCAGGAGCCCTCGGGTGTCAGAAGCCCTCGCCGAGCCGGCTCTTCGGGCTCCGGGCGTCGGCCCGAGCGGCCTGCGACGTCGGGCCTGTGCCCTCCGACATCCGGCCCTTGTCGTCGTCGGTCACCACCACCACGCTCTCGTTGCCGGCGCCGTCGAAGACGGAGAACTCGGCGTGGTCGGCTCCGTCGCTGGTCAGGGGGGCCCTTATGCCGTCGCCCGCCGGCGCACGGTGCTGGGGGTGCCCGGTCTCGCCGAGGACGGCGCCCTGATCACCCTGCCGGACGCTGTCTGCCTGAGTCTGCCTGTCAACCTCGGGTACGTCGTCTACAGCCATTGGCCTCCATCCGTGCTGGTCGGCGAATCCGTGCTGGTCGACGAATCCGTGCTGGTCGGCGCTGTCGAGTCGTACTTACCCGGGCGCCGGCCGGCGGAAACTGCCGGAGCCCACCGGCACGGGTGGTCACCCGCAGCCGCCTTGGTAACGTCAGGACCGGCGCCGGTGCCTGCCGGGCGCGGGACGGAGCCATGCCGACATCGATGATCGACGCCCGGGGCGTCACCAAGGCATTCGGAGCGAACACGGCCCTCGACCACGTCGACCTGGTCGTCGAGGCCGGCACCGTGGTCGGTCTGCTCGGGCCCAACGGGGCGGGCAAGACCACCCTGGTCCGGGTGCTGACCACCCTGCTCCCCGCCGACGGCGGGACAGCGTCGGTGGCCGGCTACGACGTGGTGGCCGACGCCGCCGCCCTGCGCTCGACGATCGGCCTGGCCGGCCAGTTCGCCGCCGTGGACCAGCTGCTCACCGGGCGGGAGAACCTGGAGCTGGTCGGCCTGCTCTACCACCTGGGCAAGGCGGAGAGGAGGAGGCGGGCCCAGGAGGCACTCGAACGGCTCACCCTGGTCGACGCCGCCGACCGCCTGGTGCGCACCTACTCCGGTGGCATGAAGCGCCGGCTCGACCTCGGGGCCAGCCTGGTCGGCCGCCCGCCTGTGCTCATACTCGACGAGCCCACCACCGGCCTCGACCCGGCGACCAGGATCGACCTGTGGCAGTTCATTGCCGAGCTGGTGGCCGAAGGCACGACCGTGCTGCTGACCACCCAGTACCTGGAGGAGGCCGACCGCCTGGCCGACCGCATCGTGGTCATCGACCACGGCCGGGTCATTGCCGAGGGCACCAGCACCGACCTGAAGGACCAGCTCGGCCGGGACGTCCTCGAGCTCACCGTCGTCGACGCCGGCCGGACCGCCGAGGCCGCCAGGCAGGTGGCCGACCTGGGCACGGCGTCGCCGATCCTGGACAGCGGTCGCGGCCTGGTCTCGGTGGCCGTGGCCGGCCACGCCCGCACCGTCGTCGAAGCCGCCCGCCGCCTCGACGACCAGGGCATCGAGATCGGCGAGATCGCCCTGCGCCGGCCTTCGCTCGACGACGTGTTCCTGGCCCTCACCGGCCACACCGGAGACCAGGCGACCAGCGAGCAGGCGGCCAGTGACCAGGGGGCCGCCCCCGGCCCGCCCGGTCGCCGGGGGCGGCGCGACCAGGGGGCCGCCGCCGGCCGGCCCGGTCGCCGGGGGCGGCGCCGGTGACGGCCACCAGGAAGGGCCCCCCGGTGGAGACCGCCGGCCGCCCCGAGCCAGCTGGCCGCCCCGAGCCGGCCAGCACCCGGCCGCGTCCCATGACGCCGGCCCTGGCCGTGCGCGACATCGGCGGGGTGACCGTGCGCAACCTGCGCCGCATGATGCGCACGCCGCAGCTGGTGCTTTTTTCGAGCGTCCAGCCGGTGATGTTCGTGCTGCTGTTCCGCTACGTCTTCGGCGGCGCCATCAGGACGCCGGGCACGGACTACGTCAACTACCTGCTTCCAGGCATCTTTGTCCAGACCGCTCTGTTCGGGGGGGCGTCGACGGCGGTGGGCCTGGCCGAGGACCTCCGCGGCGGCATCATCGACCGGTTTCGCTCCCTGCCCATGGCCCGCTCCGCCGTCCTGGCCGGGCGCACCATCGCCGACCTGGCTCGCAACCTGGTGGTCATGGCCCTGATGATCGTCGTCGGCGTCGCCGTCGGCTTCCGGTTCCACGGCACGGTGGGCGCCGACGTCGCCGGCCTGGGCCTGGTGCTGGTGTTCGGCTACGTCTTCCTGTGGGTGTTCGCCACCGTGGGCCTGGTGGTGAGGGACCCCGAGACGGCCCAGGTGGCAGGCTTCCTGCCCCTGTTCCCGCTCATCTTCGCCAGCTCGGCCTTCGTGCCCGTCAGCAGCATGCCCGGGTGGTTGCAGGCCTTTGCCAACGTCCAGCCGGTCAGCGTCACCGTCGACGCCGTCCGCGCCCTGCTAGCGGGCCAGCCTGCCGGCCACTATCTGTGGCAGTCCCTGCTGTGGTCGGCCGGAGTCCTGGTCGCCTTCGTGGTGCTGGCGGTCAGGCGCTACCGGAGGGCATGACCGGGCCCTCCCCGGGCCGTGCCCCAGGGGTGGGCGCCAAGGTGCCCGGCCAAGGGTGAGTTTGGCATGATTCGGCTATGCCGAACCCGACGTGGAGCCCCTGCCCGAGCGCCATCCACCTGGCCCCCAGCCTGCTGGCCGCCGACTTCGCCCACCTGGCCGACGCCGTCGATGCCCTGGCCGGCAGCGGGGCGGAGCGGCTCCATGTCGACGTCATGGACGGCGTCTTCGTCCCCAACTTCACCTTCGGGACCGACACGGTGCGGGCCCTGCGCAAGGTCACCAAGCTGCCGCTCGAGCTCCACCTGATGATCGTCGAACCCGAACGGCACCTGGAGACCTTCGCCTCTGCCGGCGCCGACGCCATCACCGTCCACTACGAGGTGTCGCCCCACCTGCACCGCACCCTTACCCGCATCCGCGACCTCGACTGCCGGGCCGGCGCCGCCATCAACCCGTCCACGCCGGCGGCCAGCCTCGACGACGTCCTGGAGGCGTGCGACCTGGCACTGGTGATGACCATCAACCCCGGCTTCGGGGGCCAGCGCCTCATCCCCAGGATGCTCGAAAAGGTGGCCCGGATCCGGGGCGAGGTGGATCGCCAGGGCCTGGACAGCGAGGTGGAGGTCGACGGGGGGGTCGACGCCGGCAATGCTGCCGCCTGCGTGGCCGCCGGGGCCAACGTGCTGGTGGCGGGCAGCGCCGTGTTCGGCCACGTCGAAGGCCCCGCCGCCGGCGGCCGGGCTGTCCTGGGGGCGGCCGGCGCCGTGGGTCAGTAGCGCTGGGCCGCTATCCGGGCGGCGTCGGGCCACCGGGCGTCGTGGACCCAGCGCAGCCTCTCCATGAGCCAGATGATCCGGGCGCTGGTGTCCACCTGACCGCGCAGCACGCCGTGCCGGGCCGACCGCGGATCGGCGTGGTGCAGGTTGTGCCAGCTCTCGCCCATGGACAACAGCGCCAGCCACCACACGTTCCCGCTGCGATCTCGGTTTTTGAACGGGCGCCTGCCGGTCACGTGACATATGGAGTTGATCGAGAAGGTGACGTGGTGCAGGAGGCCGACGCGGACCAGGCTGCCCCAGAAGAACGCGCTCACCGCTCCCTGCCACGACCAAGACCACAGGCCGCCGGCCAGCGGCGGGGCCAGCATGGACACGAGCACCAGTAAGGGGAACGACCGCGACACCCGGGCGATGTCGGGGTCCTTAAGCAGGTCGGGGGCGTAGCGCTCCTGGGAGGTCTGCACCGGGTCGAACAGCCAGCCCAGGTGGGAGAAGAACAGCCCCTTGACCAGGGCGGCAACGTCGGTTCCGTAGCGCCACGGCGAGTGGGGATCCCCACCCTTGTCCGAGAACCGGTGGTGCTTGCGGTGGTCGGCCACCCACTGGATCACCGGTCCCTGGATGGCCATGCTGCCGGCCACGGCCAGGACCACCCTGAGCCACCGGACGGCCTTGAAGGCGCCGTGGGTGAAGCAGCGGTGGAACCCGACCGTCACCCCGTGGCCGGTGATGGCGTACATCGCCGCGGCGATGACGACGTCGCGCCACGACAGCCCCCATCCCCAGCCCACTGGTACTGCGGCCACCCCGGCGGCGAAGGGCACCACGATGAAGAGAAACAGGACCACCTGCTCCCAGGTCTTCTTGACCACCGGAGGCGGGGCGGGAGCCTTCGGCGCGGGCGCAGGGACGGTAAGGGTCATTGGCTCTTTTTATTCCTGGGCTTCCTGGGCTAGGTGTGCAGCGCGACGGGGCGGCTGAAGTCGGGTCGCGCCGGCATGCCGGCCTCCCCCTGGTGGGTGCGGACGGCCAGCACCTGGTGGAGCTCGACGCGGCGCTGGACGAAGCCGAGGCGGGACCCGGCCAGGTACATGCGCCACACCCGGGCCCGGCCGCTGCCCACCTCGGCCACCGCCTCGTCCCAGCGGTCCTCGAGGTTGGCGCTCCACGCCGCACAGGTACGGGCGTAGTGCTCCCGCAGGTTCTCGCTGTGGCGGACCTCGAGGCCGGCGTCGTGTATGGCCGAGACGATCGTGCCCACCGCCTCGACCTCCCCGTCGGGGAAGACGTAGCGGTTGATGAACCCACTCGGCCGCCGCACCGCCTCGGAGGTCATCGGCCTGGTTATGCAGTGGTTGAGCAGGCGCCCCCGGGGCCGGAGCTTGGCGGCCAGGAAGCGGGCATAGCCGGCGAGGTGGCGGGCCCCGATGTGCTCGGTCAGGCCGATGCTGCTCACCGCGTCGAAGCCGTCCTCGCCCACGCTGCGGTAGTCGCCGTGGCGCACCTCGGCCTGGCCACCGAGGCCGGCCCGCTCGATCCCGGCCCGGGCCCAGTCGGCCTGCTGTGCGGACAGGGTGACGCCCAGGACCCGGGCACCGTAGTGGCGGGCGGCGTGGATGACCATCGTTCCCCACCCGCACCCGACATCGAGCAGCCGCTGGCCGGCACGCAGATCCAGCTTGCGGCAGACCAGGTCCACTTTCTCCTCCTGGGCCTCTTCGAGGGTGGTGGCATCATCGCCGAAGACGGCGCAGGTGTAGGCCATCGACGGCCCCAGGATCCAGCGGTAGAACCGGTTGGAGACGTCGTAGTGGTGGCTCACCGCCCGGGCGTCGCGCCACGGGGAATGGCGTAGGCCCCACAGCCCGGCCCGCACCTCCTCGGGAGGGGGGGCCAGCGGCGCCATGACCCCGAGCCCGAGCCCCCTGAGCACCGCCCAGCGCTCCCGCCAGGACAGGGCGGCCACGTCGTCGCCGGCCAGCAGGGCCAGGGTGGTGTAGGGGTCGCCGTCGAGATCCAGGTGGCCCGACACGTACGCCCGGGCCATGCCGAGCTGGCCCGGTGCGGTGGCCATGTAGCGCAGGGCCCGGAAATCGTTGACCCGCAGGTGGCTGGACGCCACCGCCGGCCCGGCGTGGCTCCCGTCGTAGGCGGACACGGCGATGGGCGTCTCCGGCCCCACCACCTTGCGCATCACGTCGGCTACCGGCATGCGAGCAGGCAGGTCCGTCTCCTTACCTCTGGTCCCCTAGTTCCAAGGGGGCTCATCGAGATCCCACGCACTTTGCGTACAGGTCGGCCAGACGGTCGCCGGGATCATAGCGGTCCTTTAGCTTTTCGTATGCAGCACCGTTGTAGAGCTGCCAGAAGTGGTCGCGGTCGTAGGAGGCCGTGGAGTAGAGGGACTTGCGCCCTCCCAGCCGGTCGACCTCGGACTCGACCCACCTGTTGTGGTGCACCGGATCCATACCCGGCTCCAGGGCCACCGACGACCACATGCCGACGTTGACGTACAGCCGGGCCGGATCCAGGGGGTAGAGATCCCAGCGCAGAGACGGGTCGCGCTGGCGCAGCGGGCACAACCACAGCGGCCAGATCGGCACCTCACGGCGGAGCCCGGCGACGAGCTCGGCCAGGTGCTCCACCGGGACCTCGACGTCCTGGACCACGTCCTCCCGCTCGGGGAGGCCACGCCGGCGGTCGACCGCCGCCTTCAGGTGGTACCGGCGCTCCAGGGCGGCCAGCCGCCAGTACACGTCGCTGCGCAGGAGGCGCCGGCCGGCCAGCCGCCGGGCCCACGGGCGCTGCACGCCGAAGGCCCGCGAGCACCAGAACCAGTCGGTGTCCCATCGCCACAGGTAGTCCCGTGCCGTCAGCCAGTCCTCGCCCTTCCTGGCGACGGAGCGGTAGTAGATGTCGGTGTAGGTGTAGTCGCTCAGCCGGGGGGCGGCGGCTGCCCACGAGCCCACGCTGAGGTAGCACTCGTCGGGGCCGAAGACGGTGCCGTCGACGAAATGGACCGCCTCGCCGCCGTGGCTGGCCGGCTCGTCGCCGGCCGGTCGGCACAGCTCGGCGACCACCTCGGCGGCCTCGGCGGCGGAGTGGCAGCGCAGGTGGCGCAGGTGCACGTAGCGCCTGGCCGGCTCGAGCTCGATCCGCAGCCGGAGGGCGTAGCCGAGAGTGCCGTAGCTGTTGGGAAAGCCGAAGAAGAGGTCCCGGTGCTCGTTGTCGGCCCGGGCCACGACCACCCGGCCGTCGCCGGTCAGGACGTCCATCTCGACGACAGACTCGTGGGGCATCCCGTTGCGCCACGACGAGCTCTCGATGCCGAGGCCGGTTACCGCCCCGCCCACGGTGATCGTCCGCAGCTGGGGGACGACCAGGGGTACCAGCCCGTGGGCCAGGGTCACGTCGACGAGGTCCTCGTAGGTGGTCGTGCCCCCGACCTCGGCGGTCGCCGTCTCCCGGTCGACGTCGATCACCCCGGCGAAGCCGGACATGTCCAGCCGGCCGGTGGGCCGCCGATCGCGGCGCCGGGCGGGGTGGCGGTCACGGAACAGGTTGGACGTGCGCTTGGCCAGGCGGACCTCGGCGCCGGGCGGGATGGCTCGGTACTGGCGGCGCAGGTCTTCCACCGAGCGGTGGTAGCCGGCCCGGCGCGCCTGGCGCTCACCGGCAGGGGAGGGCCGTTGGAAAGGCGGCGCTTCGGTCTCGGGGTCGGCCTGCGATCGGATGGTCCACCGTAGTCGGCTGGCCTCGCCGTGGTCATTACCGGCCTCGTGGCTACTTGTCACATGGCCTCCTTTATCCCCTTGGAGACGAGCCACACGTTCACCGGCCAGGCGGTGAAGAAGCCGACGATCATCCCTAGCTGCATCAGGAACCAGTACGCGGCGTGATCGGGACGGAGGTGGCCGGGGAAGAACACGAACTGGGTGAGGGCCATCCATCCGAACAGCCCGACCTCGAAGCTGGTGAGGGACAAGAAGTCGGCCTTGGCCGCCTCGACCAGGCCCTGGCGCCATCGGAGGCCGCGCATGGGGGCGATGGCGAAGTACTGGAAGGCGATCCCGAAGGTCAGCGCCAGGGTGTAGTCGCCGATGTACTCGGGCAGGAGGGCCAGGCCGGCGATGGTGGAGCCAAGGGCGAACACCGCCCACTCGGCGCACAGGTCGCCCAGGGTGCAGCCAGCGCCGCAGTGGCTCACCCCCATCGCCATCGAGGCCCACCCGGGCGGGCCTGGAGGGTCGCCGCCGTGGTCGGCCCGCCACCTCGGGCTGTGGGGCCGGCCGAATCGGCGGTAGCCCCACACCGCCGCCGGCCCGAGGTACAGGGCCGTGATCGGCCACACCGCCTCCATGACCGCCATCTGCTGGCGGTGACCGCGCAACCAAAGGTCGGCGGCGATCCACGCCCCCCCAGCCACACCGACCCCGATTGCCGTCCAGCTCAGGGCGGTCAACCAGGCCGGCGGCACCCCGCTCTCATACCCGCGGCCCGCTTGGCGGCAACGGCCCCCTGACCGCGGGGCCCGTTGGAGCCGTCAGCGGCCCGGCAGGGCCGAGGCGTAGGAGCCGAGCACCCGGGTGAAGGTGGCGTGCTCGCTCAACTCGCCCAGGGCCTCCACCATCGCCGCCGCGTCCCCGGGGGCCTCGATGTCGGCGTAGAAGACGTACTCCCAGGGCCGGCCGGCCTTTGGGCGCGACTCGAGCTTGCGCAGGTTGAGGTGGCGCCCGGCGAAGGCGCCGATGCAGCGGTAGAGGCAGCCGGGGACGTGGCCCACCCCGAACACGATGGACGTCTTGTCGGCCTCGGCCAGGGGCCTCGGGTCCCGGGACAGCACGCCGAAGCGGGTCGAGTTGTCCGGGTAGGTCTGGATGCGCTCGGCCAGGACGCTCAGGCCGTAGATCTCCGCCGCCCGGCGCGACGCCACCGCCGCGGTGTGGCGCAGCTTGTCGTGGGCGATGCGACGCGCCGCCCCCGCCGTGTCGTAGTCGGCCCGGGTGGCGGCTCCCAGCGCGGTCAGGAACTCCTCGCACTGAGCCAGCGCCTGGGGGTGGGAGATGACCTCGCTCAGCTCGTCGAGCAGCACCCCGGGCAGGCCCATCAGGCAGTGGTCGACGGGCACGGTGGTCTCGCCCACCAGGTGCAGCCCATGGCGCAGGAAGAGGTCGTAGGTCTCGTTGATGCTGCCCGCCTGCGAGTTGTCCATGGGGACCAGGCCCACGTCGACCCGTCCCACCTCGACTGCCTCGAAGACCTGCCGGATCGAGACGGTGGGGCGGTGCTCGTGACCGGGGAACAGCGACATGCACGCCTCCTCCGAGTAGGCGCCCGACTCCCCCTGGTAGGCCACGACCGGCATGAGTGAACGGTACCGTGCCGGTGACGGTGCCGGGCCCGCACGCCGAGGGCGGTCCGAGCCGGCGCCGGGCTAGTAGCCTCGGCGAGCGATGGCGCTCCAGCTGAAGCCCGGCACCTCCTGGAGGGAGACCTACGCCCGCTGCGCGGCCGTTGCCCCCGAGGCGTTCGACTCGGACCGGCTGCGAAACCTGACCGAGGGGGAGTGGCGGCGGGTGGGCACCCCCGGCGACCACGTCTCGCCCGTCGACGGCTCGCCCGTACCCGGACCGCCCCGGGTCAGCTACGACCAGGCGGTGGCGGCCGTCGCCCACGCCCGCATCGAGCACGAGAAGTGGGCCCAGGTGGACCTGGACGAGCGCCGGGCCCGCGTCACCGACGCCGTCGACACCATGACCGAGCACCGCGACCTGCTGGCCCTGCTCCTGGTCTGGGAGATCGGCAAGCCCTGGCGCCTGGCCGGCGCCGACGTGGACCGGTGCCTGGACGGCGTTCGCTGGTACGTGGGCCAGATCGAGCGCCAGCTGGGTATCGACGGCCCCCGCCGGCCGTTGCCCGGACCGGTGTCCAACATCGCCAGCTGGAACTACCCGATGAGCGTGCAGGTCCACGCCGAGCTGGTGCAGGTCCTCGCCGGCAACGCGGTGGTGGCCAAGACGCCGAGCCAGGGCGGCTTCCACTGCCTGACCCTGGCCCACGCTCTCATGCGCCGAGCCGGCCTGCCCGTCTCGTTGGTCTCGGGCGTGGGCAGCAAGCTCGGCTCCGCCCTCATCCGCTCCGACGGCATCGGCGCCCTGGCCTTCGTGGGCGGCCGGGCCAACGGGCGCAAGGCGGCCACGGCCCTGGCCGACACCGGCCGGCGCCACATGCTCGAACAGGAGGGCCTCAACGCCTGGGGCATATGGGACTTCTCGCAGTGGCACCTCCTGGCCCAGCACGTGCGGAAGGGCTTCGAGTACGCCAAGCAGCGTTGCACCGCCTACCCCCGCTACGTCGTCCAGCGCCGGCTGGTCCCGGCCTTCCTGGAGACGTACCTGCCGGTGGTCGCCGCCGTGCGCTTCGGCCATCCCCTCGCCGTCGAGTCCCGGGCCGACCCGCTGCCCGACCTCGACTTCGGACCGCTGATCCACGCCTCCAAGGCGGCTGACCTGTCCGGGGCGTGGGAGGAGGTCACCAGAGCGGGAGGCATACCCCTGTACCAGGGCTCCCTGGCCGAGGGCCGCTTCCTCGCCGGCCAGGACATCTCGGCCTACATGGCGCCGGCCTGCGTGCTGGCTCCGCCGGCGTCGTGGTCCCTGCACCACGCCGAGCCGTTCGGCCCCCTCGACTCGATCGTGGTGGTCGACACCGAGGCCGAGCTGGTGGCCGCCATGAACGCCTCGGGTGGCTCGCTCGTCGCCAGCGTGGCCACCGACGACCAGGAGCTGGCGGCCCGGTTGTCCGACCAGATCCAGGCGTTCAAGGTCGGCGTCAACAAGCCCCGTAGCCGGGGCGACCGCGAGGAGGTGTTCGGGGGTCTGGGCGAGTCGTGGAAGGGGGCCTTCGTGGGCGGTGACCTGCTCGTCCAGGCCGTCACCTACGGAGCCTCCGGTCCCGACGAACGCCTGTTCGGCAACTTCGCCGACTACTCGATGCTGCCCAGCCGGTAGGCTCTAGGAGGGGCCGCAGGTCCCGGCGGGCACCGGTCCGCCGCTTTGCGAAGGACGCGGCGTCAGGTCAGGGCGGACCAGTCCAGCACCGCCCGGGCCCGATCTGCTACGGCGGCGAGCAGGCCGAGGCGGTTGCGCCTGACCTCGGGATCGGGATCCATGACCAGTGTCTCGTCGAAGAACCGGTTGATGGCGCCGGCCAGGGCGCCGGCGCCGGCCACGAAGCTGGCCAGAGGCACCGGGCCCCCCGGCGCGTTGGCGGGCGGGGCGAAGGCATGGAGGGCCTGGCGCAGGGCCACCTCTGCCGGCCCCGCCGCCCGGCAACGATCCCAGCCCGCCTCGGTGCCCGCCTCGACGATCCGGCTGGCCCGCCCGAGGGCCTGGGCCACCTCCACGAAGGCGGGATCGCCGCGGTGGTCGACCAGCCAGTCCAGGTCGGCGCCGGCCTGGGCCGGCATCGAGAAGCGGGGCAGCACGGCCCGCACGGCGGCGGCCGGCCGGCCGGCGTCGACCTGCTGGGTCTCCCAGCGCCGGGCCACGAAGTCGAGGGCCCGGTCGCGGGATCCCTTGGTCCACTCCAGCGGCTGGAGCGACCCGGCGGCGTCGAGGACCAGGTCCACCGGCAGCGCCCGCAGGTCGGGGTGGGAGGCCAGCACGGCGAGCAGGCCGAGCGCTCCACGGCGCAGGCCGAAGGGGTCTGAGCTGCCGGTGGGCTCGGCGCCGGCGGCGAATAGACCGGCCAGCAGGTCGGCCCGGTTGGCTACCGACAGCAGCGCCCCGGGCAGGCCGGCAGGCAGGGTGTCGGAGCTGTGGCGGGGCAGCTCGAGCTGGTAGAGCGCCTCGGCCACCGCCGGGGGCTCGCCGGCCTCCCGGGCGTACTCCCTGGCCATGACGCCGGCCAGGCTGGTCAGCTCGGTCACCATCTGGCTGGCCAGGTCGAACTTGACCAGGGCGGCGGCGCGCTCGAGGACCTTCCAGCTGACGCCCTCGTCGGGGCCGATGACGGCGATCGGCAGGGCGTCGTAGAGCTCCAGGGCGAGGCGTCCGATGCGGCCCGCCCGGTCGCCCATCGAGCCCAGCCGGTCGGCGAAGCGCAGGCGGTCGAGGGCGGCTCGGAGGTCGTCGGGGCTCCTGGACAGGTCGGCCGACCAGAAGAAGCGGGCGTCGGCGTAGCGGGCCCGCAGCACGGCCTCGTTGCCGGCCCGGACCACCTCGGCGTCGCAGTCTCCGTCGGCCACAGCCACGAACCAGGCCAGCAGCTCGCCGGCCGGCGTGCGCACCGGGAAGTAGCGCTGGTGCCGGGCCATCACCGTGGTCAGCACGTCGGCAGGCAGGTCGAGGTAGCCGGCGTCGAAGCGGCCGAGGATGGCATGGGGTCGCTCGACCAGGTCCGCCACCTCGTCGACCAGGGCTCCGTCCAGGTCGGCCACCCCTCCCACCCCGCCCGCCAGCGCCCGGGCCTGGGACCGGACCAGCTCCCGGCGAGCACCGCCGTCGACGACGATGCCGGCGCCGGCCAGGAGCGACCTGTACCCGCTGGCAGACGCAATGGCCCTCTGGCCGTGCGCCCCGGCGCGGGCCAGGGTGGTCACCCGCCCGCTCGTCAGGTTGGACACCGTGAAGGGGACCACCTCGTCGCCCAGGACGGCGACAATCCAGCGGATGGGCCGGGCGAAGCTGAGACCGGGCCCGCTCCAGCGCATGTTGCGATCCGGCGACCGCAGGTCTCTGACCACGGCGGAGAGGATCTCGGCCAGGATCTCGGAGGCGCGGCGACCGCGCCGGCGCCGTTCCAGGCCCACGTAGCCCACCCCGCCCGCCTCCCAGGTCACCAGCTCGGTGGTGCCGACGCCATGGGCCCGGGCGAAGCCCTCCGCCGCCGCGGTGGCCCGCCCGCCGGCGTCGAAGGCCACCGAGATCCTTGGGCCGCGAACCCGCTCGTCCTGGTCCTGCTCGCCAGGCGCCACGCCGGCGACCGTCACCACCACCCGCCGGGGCGACGCGTGGGCGTCGATCTCCCCGTGGGCCAGCCGGGTGGCGCCCAGCAGGGCCGCCAGCCGAGCGCCCACCTGGGCGGCCGTCCCGGCCACGTCGGCTGCCGGCAGCTCCTCGGTCCCGATCTCGAAGACCAGGGTGGCGACGCCGTCGCCGCCAGGCGCGGCTGCTGTCCCCGGCGCGGTTTCTGGCTGCCCGGCCGCCGGGCGGGGGGTCGGGGCCAGGCCGCTGCCGGCTGGCGCGGTGGCCGCCTGGCCCAGGGGGAAGCCTTCCTCGGCCCGGCGCTCGACCCATAGCTCGGCCACCTGGTGGGCCAGCTGGCGCATGCGGGCGAAGCTGCGGGCCCGCTCGGTCGGGCTGATGGCCCCACGGGCGTCGACGATGTTGAAGGTGTGCGAGCACTTGAGCAAATAGGAGTAGGCCGGCACCGGCAGGCGCAGGTCGATCAGGCGCCGGGCTTCCCGCTCGTAGGTCTCGAAGAGCCCGTTGACGGCGCCGACGTCTGCGTCGTCCAGGTAGTAGCGGCTCCACTCGTACTCGCCCTGGCCGAAGGCGTCGCCGTAGGACAGCCCAGGGCCGTAGACGATGTCCTTGAAGTGGTCGACCCCCTGGAGGGCCATGACGATGCGCTCCATGCCGTAGGTGATCTCCACGCTCACCGGATCGAGGCTGAACCCCCCGGCCTGCTGGAAGTAGGTGAACTGGGTTATCTCCAGGCCGTCCAGCCACACCTCCCAGCCCAGCCCCCAGGCGCCGAGGGCCGGGGAGGCCCAGTTGTCCTCAACGAACCGGACGTCGTGGTCGTCGAGGTCGATGCCTAGCGCGGCGAGGCTGCCCAGGTACAGCTCCTGGGGATTGCCCGGTTCGGGCTTCAGGATCACCTGGTACTGGGTGTGGGTCTGGAGCCGGTTGGGGTTGTCCCCGTAGCGGGAGTCGTCGGGGCGCACGCTGGGCTCGGCGTAGGCCACTCGCCACGGCTCCGGCCCGAGCACCCGCAGGAACGTCGCCGGGTTGAGCGTCCCCGCGCCCACCTCGGTGTTGTAGGGCTGCATGACCGCCGCCCCCTGCGCCGCCCAGTAGCTGCCCAGGCAAGCGATGGCATCGGACTCGGTGAGCACGGGTATCGCTCCCGGTGGCACGGTGCGGGTCTGGTCGGGGGGCACCTGCAGGATGCTATCCAGGGGCCGTCATCCCGCCGCCGGCCTGGCCGGCCACGCCAGACAAAAAACATCCTCTTGCCAAGGGAGGCCATCAGGAGGCAAGATGTCACCCGGCGCTCTCCGTGCCTCATCGTCGGCCTCGGCGGCCACCCCTGGGCGTGGTCTGCCGGCTGGCCCCGCCTTCTCGGTCGCGCCAGGCGCGACCCACGAGATCCCGCACCCAGTGAGGCCCCCGAACCATGAGACCCCGGACCCCACGAGACGACAAGGAGGTACCCGTTGTCGCGCACGATCGACCTGTTCATCGACTCGCCCCTCGGCCTGGAGGAACTGGCCCACTGCCTGGCCGCCCTGACCAGGGCGACGTCGCGCACCCGCCAGGACGGGTGCGCCGAGCTCAGCGCTGGCCCCGTCAGTGCCGAGCTGGCCGAGCACCGCTACGTCGACGACGGCGGGCTGTGCCTGAGTCGCTACCGCTACGCCCTGTCCGCCCGCTTTGCCGCCGCCGAGGGCGGTGCGGGGGACTGCCCGGAGGTGGCCTTCGTGCGCCGGACCGGCGACCTGGTACGCCAGCGCATGGGCGTGCCGGCGCTGGTGGTCATGGATCTGGAGATGCGCGACGCGGCTCCGCCCGCCGCCCGCCCGCCCGCCCCACCCGCCGCCGGCGACGGCCAGTGCCAGCAATGACCGTTCCCCGAGTCCCGGCCGTGCCCGTGCCCGATCCGGCGGGCAACGGATGCCACCACGACGGGACGCCCGGCCACTTCGACGAGCGGGCCCGGCGGCTCGCTCACGAGGAGCTGGCGGTGGCCCGCCGGCTGGCGGCGGAGGGCCACGACGTGAGCTCCCTGCCCTGCCGGCCGGGGCAGGGGCGCACGGCCGACCTCGAGGTGTGCGGGCGCCCGGTGGAGGTCAAGTCGTTCAGCGCGCTGACCGAGCGACCGGGCGGGCCTCCCACCGCGGCCTCGGTCTGCAACAAGCTCCTGCGGGCCAGCCGCCAGGCCGACGTTGCCGTTGTGTGGGCCGCCGGCAGCGGGCTCGACGAGCGGGAGGCCCGCCGCGGGTTGGACCTCTTCGCGGCCAGGGGGGGGTGGGCGCAGATGGCCTCGGCCCGGGTGCTCGGGGACGGCTTCGACCTCGGTTGGGCCGGCCCCACCCCGCAGGTCGCACCGGTCGTCGCTCGCCCGGCCCCGGTCACCCGCCGGGCTCGCCACCGGGGCCTGGGCCTCTGACCGTCGGGCCGTTCAGCCCACCCCCGCCGGTCAGGCCCGCCCGGCGGTCAGGCCTGACGCCTCCGCCGGCCGGCTTGGACCAGGATCAGGCCACCGCCGACGAGGACCACGGCGACGGCTGCGATGGCGGCCTCGTCGGTCCCGGTGAAGGCCAGGGTGCCCGACGACGCCGTGGCCGGGTTGGCGGCCGTGGCCGGGTTGGCGGCCGTGGCCGGCACCGGCGCGGCGTTGGCGAAGCCGTTGGCCACATTGGGAGCTATCAGCGCGTCGCACGCGCCCCCCGAGCCGATCGTGCCGACGCCGTTGTCGGGGTAGCAGGTCTGGGCCGATGCCGCCGGGGCGAGGCTCAGGGCGCCCGCCAGCAGGGTCAGCATCATCGTCAGCGTGCCCAACGACAGAGCGGCGAATCGCCTCATCTCGCGTATCCCCTTCGTTGATCCGGGCACCAAAGGCCTCCGGCGTCCTGCCCTCAGTATACGGCGGCGAAGGACTCGACCACAAGCAGTAGTCGACGAAAAGCGCCTGTCCACACCTAAAGTGGTTACCAGGCCACCCAGTGGGAGGTGGCGTCGTCGAAACGACCTCCCGGCCCGGCCCAGAGGGTGGCTGGGAGGCGGGCTGACGGAGCAACGCGAATCCTCCCCCTGGCCCCGTCCAGGACGAAGCGGAAGGTCACCGTCGTGGTGCCCCCGGGGCGCAACACCACGGGAACGGCCATGGCAAAGGAGGGCCCGTCGGGTCCCTCGGCCTCGAGTGGGGCGCTGGCCGACTCCCGCCCCGCCCGGCCCGGGATGTCGACGGCCACGGCGCCCACGTAGGTGCCCGGGACGGGCGGGTCGCCGTCGGCGCCGGCGACATAGCCCGGCAGGTCGGCGGGGGCGCTGTCGGTTACGGTGACGGTGACCGTCACCGCCGTCTGGCCGGATCGGGGACCGGGGGACGGCTGGACCACGGCTGCGGCCAGGCTGGCGCGCACCGACAGGAACGGATCCAGCTTGTCCGCCCCCTGGTTGAGCACGGAGAGGAGCAGGTCGCTCGGACCGAGGGCGCCGCTCACGCCGGCGTCCTGCCAGTCGGCCTCGACCGCCGGGTCCGAGGCCCAGGCCAGGAGGTGCCTCCCGTTGGCCGCCGTGTCGAGGCCGGCGGCCAGGGCCCCGAGGTCGGGATGGCCGACCGACAGGGCGGCGAAGGCCGCCGCTGCCAGGGCCCCCTCGTGGTCGTGGCGGGCAGCCTGGGAGGACTGGTCGGAGCCGACGCCCGCGTACTGGTCGTGGAGGAGGTACTGCTCGACGTAGCCGCCGCTCACGGTGACCCCACCGGCGTCGACGGGGCCGGTGGCGTCGAGGATCTGGGCCAGCGCGGCGGTGTCGAGGGCCAGCACCCCGTCGACCGCCACGCCGGTCTGGGCCTGCCACATCCGGGCGGCCAGGGCGGCGCTGGCCGGGAACTGTGGTGACAGGGCCAGCTCGCGGTAGTCCTGGCTGGGGCGCTGGCTGCCCCACAGGAACGCCAGGTCGCCCTCCACCGGCACCGTCGGCCCCGTCACCACCAGGTCGGAGGTGGCGGTGAACCGACCGAGCTGCAGGGCGCCGTCCGCGGTCGTCAGTGTCCCGGCGGCGAGGAACATCCCCGACCCGGCCCGCATCTCGGCGTTGTTGGCGCTGAGCACCAGGTAGGTGCGGGACCGGCCCAGCAGGTCGGCCACCGCCGCGGTGGCGCCCTGGGCCCGGCGCAGGCCGTACCGCAGGCTGGCCAGATCCGCGGCGAAGGTGCCCCGCTCGCTGCCCAGGGCGGAGACCAGGCCGCCCGACGGGCCGAGGTCGACCCGGTCGACCCGCCCGTTCAACCGGGCCACGACGCCGGCCAGCTGCTCGATGAGCCCGGCGCGGGTGGCCGGGGTCTGGTGGGGCCCCGACAGCAGGGCCCTGACCCGCGGCAGGGCCTGGCTGCCCGCCTGGCTGATCGTGGCCGCCGCCTGGGCCAGGTCGGTGGCCGACGTGACCTGGCGGCCGAGGAGCGGCACCAGCCGCAGGGGGGCGACCCAGGGCTCGCCGAGGAGGCGGCGCGCTGCGGCAAAGTCGCCGGCCGCCGCACGCAGCGGCGCCTGGGCCGCCCCGCCGGTCAGCTGGGCCGCGCCCAGGTGCGCTCTCACCACCTTGGCCTGGGCTACCCCGGCGCGCAGCCGGTGGTCCGTCAGCACCAGGGTGACGGCACAGGCCGCGGCCCACCCGGCGATCACCAGGCCGGCACCGACCATGATCGTCCGCCGGGGCCGGCGAAGCCCTCTCCCATGGCTCACCCGTCCCCTCGCCTTCCACCCACGGCGCGACGGTACTCCCCTCACTCTGCTAGGAAGACGCGCCGGGGAGTCCCGAAAGGAGCGCTGTGAGGATCGCCGTCGCATCCGACCACGCCGGTTTCGTCATGAAGCAGGCGGTGCGCGCCCACCTCGAGGCGGCGGGCCACGCCGTGATCGACCTGGGCACCGGCGCCGAGTCGCCGCCGGTGGACTACCCGGGCTTCTGCGCCGCCTGTGCCCGGGCCGTGGTCGGCGGTGACGCCGAGCTGGGGGTCGTGGTGGGCGGCAGCGGGCAGGGGGAGCAGATCGCCGCCAACAAGGTCCACGGGGCACGCGCCGCCCTGTGCCACGACGAGTTCACCGCCCGGCTGGCCCGGCAGCACAACGACGCCAACGTCCTGTCGCTCGGGGCCCGGGTCCTCGCCACCACCCTGGCCCTGGTCATCGTGGACACGTTCGTGGCCACCGGGTTCGACGGGGGTCGCCACGTGGCCCGCATCGAGCAGCTGGCCGCCATCGAGCGGGACGAGTGCGGCGGGGCCTGAGCCCTTGACGAGCGCCGGCCGGCTCGACGGGATCGAGCTGGTCAGGGTCAGCCTGGCGCTGGCCACCCCGTGGCGCACCGCTCTGGGCGCCTACCGCGAGCGTGACGTGGTGCTCGTGCGCGCCGTGACGGGGGCGGCCGAGGGATGGGGTGAGTGCTGCGCCCCGGCCGATCCCACCTACACCTCCGAGTACGTCGAGGGCGCCC
>JBOGGP010000010.1:0-22361 GCA_050744105.1 Acidimicrobiales bacterium | reverse complement strand
CACCGCCGTCGCGGGGGGCACCGCCGTCGCGGGGGGCACCGCCGTCGCGGGGGGCACCGCCGTCGCGGGGGGCACCGCCGTCGCGGGGGGCACCGCCGTCGCGGGGAGCACCGCCGTCGCGGGGGGCACCGTCGTTGCGGGGGGCACCGTCGCTCCCCCCGGTGGCGTGCACCGGCTCAGGGTACCGGGGAGGCCGGTCGCCAGCGCCGCGGCCGGCGCCGGCCGGGCCACAATGGGACATGCCCGCCCTCGGCTCCGCCCGGCGGCTGTGGCCGGGGCTGGCCGGGCTCCTCGTCGTCCTGATCGGGGGCACGGCCGGGTACATGGGCTTTGGCTACGGGCTGCTCGACGCCGCCTTCCAGACGGTGACCACCGTCACCACCGTCGGCTTCGGCGAGGTCCATCGCTTCGGGCCCGGCGAGGAGTCCTTCACCATCGGCCTGATCCTCGTCGGCGTCGGCACCGCGGCCTATACCTTCAGCATCCTGGTCGAGACCTTCGTCGAGGGATTCCTCGCCGACAGCCTGGGGAGGCGCCGGATGGGACAGCGGATCAGGGCCCTCGAGGGCCACGTGATCGTGTGCGGGTGGGGCCGGGTGGGCCAGTCCATCGCCCGCTACCTGAGTGCCTCCTCCGCCTCCGTGGTGGTCATCGACGCCTCCGCCGAGCGGATCGCCACCGTGGACGGCCTCGCCGTGTGCGGCGACGCCACCGACGAGGACTGCCTCCGCGACGCCGGCATCGAACGGGCCCGGGTGCTGGTCACTGCCTTGAACGCCGACCCTGACAACCTCTACGTCACCCTGACCGGGCGGTCGATGCGCCCCGACCTCCTCATCGTGTCGCGGGCGGCATCGGAGTCAGCGGTGCCCAAGCTGCTCCAGGCCGGCGCCGACCGGGTCGTCAACCCCCAGGACCTGGGGGGAGCCCGCATGGCTGCCCTGGCCGTCCAGCCCCACGTCGCCGAGTTCATGGACGTGGTCATGCACGACGGCAGCCTGGAGTTTCGCATCGAGCAGGTCGAGGTGCCGGCGGCGTCCCCCCTGGTCGGCCGGACCCTGAGCGGCGCCGGGGTCCACGAGCGCACGGGGAGCCTGGTCCTGGCCATCCGCGACCCGGGCGGGGGCTTTCGCACCAACCCGGGGCCCGAGGTAAAGATCGCCGCCGGGGAGATCCTGATCGTGATGGGGGACAGCGACCAGGTCGGCGCCCTCAGGGCCCTCGCCGCCCGAGGCCAGTAGGTGACCGCTAACGTCGCCCCATCATCTCCGTGGAGGCAAGAGGAGGAGGGCACATGGACGTCGCCACCATCGACCAGGAGTACAGCCAGCTGCAGGCCCAGAGCCAGCAGACCACGGCGGCTCTGACCAACCTGGCCAACAAGCTGACGGCGGCGGCCGGCGCCGGCGACCAGGACGCCCGGGAGTGGGCCCTCGACCTGAAGGACCTGGCCATCGGGATCCGGGACGAGCAGAGCCAGGTGGCCGCCCTGCTCCAGGCCCTCCACGGCTTCGTGACAAACCAGCTGCAGGCCCCCCAGTACCAGCAGGCGCCCCAGTACCAGCAGGCGCCCCAGTACCAGCAGGCGCCCCAGTACCAGCAGGCGCCCCAGTACCAGCAGGCGCCCCAGTACCAGCAGGCCCAGTCGGGCGGGATGCTGAGCCGCTTCCTCGGCGGCGGGTTTGGCCGCTCGCTGGTCACAGGTGCGGGCATGGGGGCGGGCTTCGGCATCGGCGAAGACCTCATCAACAGCATCTTCTGACCGCCGGGGCCGGCCCGGCGAGGCCGTCGACGGCCGTCTTCGTCGAATCCCTTGACCGCAGCCCCGACTTGGTTTACCCTCTCAGGTAGCTGCCAGCGACGCCCGAAAAGGGCCTTGCTCAACTGACGCCGCGTACCCTATAGTGGGTAGTTGCCGTGCTCGCCCGCTGCGCCTCTGCTCCTCCTTCCCGTGGCTCCAGCGCGCCCGGACGGCGTCCGTGCCCATCTCCAACGAGGAGTCGCCTTGCCCTCTCGTCCTGCCCTTCGGGAGCGCTTCTCGTTCGCCAACCTCGACGAGGTCCTGCCCCTGCCGGACCTGATCTCGATCCAGCGTGACTCGTTCAAATGGTTCTTGGACCGAGGCCTGGCGGACACGTTTCGCGACATAAGCCCTATTGAGGACTTCTCCGGGGCCCTCAAGCTGATCTTGGACTTCGATCCGGCGGACCAGGACCTGCGCCCACCGCCCAAGTTCACGGTGGAGGAGTGCAAAGAAAAGGACATGACGTACGCCGCGCCCATCTTTGTGCGCGCCCAATTTCAAAACTCCAACACCGGCGAGATCAAAGAGCAGACCGTGTTCATGGGGGATTTCCCGGTGATGACCGACAAGGGCACCTTCATCATCAACGGCACGGAGCGGGTGGTGGTGTCCCAGCTGGTCCGCTCCCCGGGCGTCATATTCCAGCCGGGGCGGGATGCCAAGACCATCGTGACGGGGACGATCCACCCCTACCGGGGTGAATGGATCGAATTCGACGTGGAGGCCAAGCCGGGAAAGGACATCACGGCCGGGTCGCGCGTGGCCCGCAAGCGCCGGCTCAGCCTTTTCGTGCTGCTCCGGGCCCTCGGCTACACCGAGGACGCCTTCATGGAGCGATTCGTGCGCCATTTCGACTTCCTCGAGGGCCAGTGGGACAAGGAGCGCGACCTGGCCACCACCCAGGAGGAGGCCCTGCTCGAGATCTACAAGCGGGCCCGTCCCGGCGAGCCGCCGTCGGTCGAGTCCGCCCGGGCATATTTCGAGAACGCGTTCTTCAACCCCAAGCGCTACGACCTGACCCGGGTGGGCCGCTACAAGCTCGACCGCAAGCTGGGCCCGGAGGTGGCCCGCTGCGCCGCGCTGTTCGACCTGGAGCTGGACCGGCCCACCCCCGGCCAGGGCGTCCTGTCCCGCTCGGAGATCCTGGCCGCCTGCACCTACCTGCTCCACCTGGCCCAGGGCGAGTCCGGCTACCGGCTCGACGACCAGGACCACTTCGCCAACCGGCGCATCCGGTCGGTGGGCGAGCTGATCCAGAACCAGGTGCGGGTGGGCCTGTCCCGGATGGAGCGGGTGGTGCGCGAGCGCATGACCACCCAGGACGTGGAGGCCATCACCCCCCAGACCCTGATCAACATCCGGCCGGTGGTGGCCTCGATCAAGGAGTTCTTCGGGACCTCCCAGCTCAGCCAGTTCATGGACCAGACCAACCCGCTGTCGGGCCTCACCCACAAGCGGCGCCTGTCGGCCATGGGCCCCGGCGGCCTGTCACGGGAGCGGGCCGGGTTCGAGGTGCGCGACGTCCACACCTCCCACTACGGGCGCATGTGCCCGATCGAGACTCCTGAGGGCCCCAACATCGGTCTCATCGGCCACCTGGCCAGCTACGGCCGGATCAACGACTACGGCTTCATCGAGACGCCCTACCGCACCGTGGTCGACGGCCGGGTGACCGACCAGATCCAGTACCTGGCCGCCGACGAGGAGGAGGAGTACGTCATCGCCCAGGCCAACGCCACGCTGGCCGGCGACGGGACGCTCACCGACGACCGGGTACTGGTGCGCCGGGCCCCCCTCGGCCCCGGGGTGCGGGTGGGCGCCGGCGGGACCAGCTACGGGTCCACCTCCGAGGTGGACTTCGTCCCCCCCGCCGAGGTCGACCTGATGGACGTGTCGCCCAAGCAGATCGTCTCCATCTCCACCGCCCTCATCCCCTTCATCGAGCACGACGACGCCAACCGGGCCCTCATGGGGGCCAACATGCAAAAGCAGGCCGTGCCCCTGGTCCGGCCCGAGGCCCCCTTCATCGGCACCGGCGTGGAGGGCCGGGCCGCCCGTGACGCCGGCGACGTCCTGCTGGCCGAGGGCGACGGCACCGTCGTCGACGTGTCGGGCGAGCACGTGACCGTCGACTACCTCCCCGACCAGGCCGACCGGACAGGCCGGGCCCTCGGCCGCAGGGTCTACAAGCTGTCGAAGTTCCGCCGCTCCAACCAGAACACCTGCCTCAACCAGCGCACCATCGTCGACGAGGGGGCCCGGGTGGCCACGGGCGACGTGCTGGCCGACGGGCCCTCCACCGAGATGGGCGAGCTGGGCCTGGGCAAGAACCTGCTGGTCGCCTTCATGCCCTGGGAGGGGTACAACTACGAGGACGCCATAATCCTGTCCCAGCGCCTGGTGCGCGACGACGTGCTCACCTCCATCCACATCGAGGAGCACGAGGTCGACGCCCGCGACACCAAGCTCGGCGCCGAGGAGATCACCCGGGACATCCCCAACCTGTCCGAGGAGATCCTGAAGGATCTGGACGAGCGCGGGATCATCCGCATCGGCGCCGAGGTCGAGCCCGGCGACGTCCTGGTCGGCAAGGTGACCCCCAAGGGCGAGACCGAGCTGACCCCCGAGGAGAGGCTCCTGCGGGCCATCTTCGGCGAGAAGGCCAGGGAGGTGCGCGACACCTCCCTCAAGGTGCCCCACGGCGAGTCGGGCAAGGTGATCGACGTCCGCGTCTTCGCCCGGGAGGACGCCCACGAGCTGCCCCCCGGGGTCAACCAGCTGGTCCGGGTCTACGTGGCCCAGCGCCGCAAGATCTCCGAGGGCGACAAGCTGGCCGGCCGGCACGGCAACAAGGGGGTCATATCCAAGATCCTCCCGATCGAGGACATGCCCTTCCTGGCCGACGGCACGCCGGTCGACATCATCCTCAACCCCCTCGGCGTGCCGTCCCGGATGAACGTCGGCCAGGTGCTCGAGAGCCACCTGGGCTGGGCCGCCCGCTGGGGCTGGGAGGGCAACGAGCTGGCCAAGGTCGCCCCCCGGGGCATCGAGCGCAAGACCCGCCCGGTCGGTGACCCCGCCGTCCACGTGGCCACGCCCGTCTTCGACGGCGCCCACTGGGACGAGGAGGCGGAGTCGGGGCGGCACCTGACCATGCAGCAGATCTTCGAGCGTCTCACGCCCGAGGCGCCCGGCACCGACTACGGGGACGGCGGGCGCCTGATCGGCCGCGACGGCAAGACCATGCTCTACAACGGCCGCACCGGCGAGCCGTACGACAACCCGATCAGCGTCGGCTACGTCTACATACTGAAGCTGGCCCACCTGGTCGACGACAAGATCCACGCCCGCTCCACCGGCCCGTACTCGATGATCACCCAGCAGCCCCTCGGCGGCAAGGCCCAGTTTGGGGGCCAGCGCTTCGGCGAGATGGAGGTGTGGGCGCTGGAGGCCTACGGCGCCGCCTACGCCCTCCAGGAGCTGCTGACCATCAAGTCCGACGACGTGCTCGGCCGGGTCAAGGTCTACGAGGCCATTGTCAAGGGCGAGAACATCCCCGAGCCGGGGATACCCGAGAGTTTCAAGGTGCTAATCAAGGAAATGCAGAGCCTGTGCCTCAACGTCGAGGTCCTGTCCCAGACAGGCGAGGAGATCGAGATGCGGGAGCTGGACGAGGACGTGTTCCGCACGGCCGAGGAGCTCGGCATCGACATCAGCCGGCCCGAGAGGGGATCGGACGAGGAGGACGCTCGCCGCGCCGCGGAGAGAGGTTTTTAGTCAAATGCTCGACGTCAACAACTTCGAACAGCTGAGGATAGGGCTGGCCACCGCCGACGCCATCCGGACGTGGTCCAACGGGGAGGTCAAGAAGCCCGAGACCATCAACTACCGCACCCTGCGGCCCGAGAAGGACGGGCTGTTCTGCGAGAAGATCTTCGGTCCGACCAAGGACTGGGAGTGCTACTGCGGCAAGTACAAGCGGGTCCGCTTCCGCGGCATCATCTGCGAGCGCTGCGGGGTCGAGGTGACCCGCTCCAAGGTCCGCCGGGAGCGGATGGGGCACATCGAGCTGGCCGCCCCCGTGGTCCACATCTGGTACCTGCGGGGCACCCGCAGCTGGCTGGCCTACCTGCTGATGGGCACCGCCGCCCGCGAGGAGCTCAAGGCCAAGCAGCTGGAGAAGGTCATCTACTTCGCCGCCAACCTGGTCACCTTCGTCGACGAGGAGCGCCGCCACGCCGATCTGCCCAACCTCGAGGCCGAGATGAGCGAGGAGGTGGTCGAGATCGCCCGTGCCCGCGACCTCGACGTCGACCGCCGCTTCAAGGCCCTCGAGGAGGAGCTGGCCAAGATGGAGGCGGACGGGGCCAAGGAGTCCGAGATCAAGGCCCGCCAGCGGCTGGCGGACAAGGAGCTGACGGCCATCCGGGACCGGGCCGACTCCGAGTCCGAGCTGGTCCGACGGGCCTTCGACGAGCTGAGGGACCTGCACGGCCGCAAGATCATCGAGGACGAGGTCCTGTGGCGGGAGCTCAAGGACCGCTACGGGGACTACTTCCGGGGCGGCATGGGCGCCGAGGCCATTGCCCAGCTGATCAGCGAGCTGGACTTCGACGACGAAGAGGTCAAGCTGAGGTCCAACATCGACCCCACCGACGGCCGGCGGCCCCTGTCGGTGCAGCGCAAGCAGAAGGCCATCAAGCGCCTGAAGATCGTCTCCGCCTTCAACCGCCGCGACGACAACGGCCGCCGGGTCAACGATCCCCGGGCCATGATCCTCGACGCCGTGCCGGTCATCCCGCCCGAGCTGCGCCCGATGGTCCAGCTCGACGGCGGCCGCTTCGCCACCTCCGACCTCAACGACCTGTACCGCCGGGTCATCAACCGCAACAACCGGCTGAAGAGGCTCCTCGACCTCGGCGCCCCCGAGATAATCGTCAACAACGAGAAGAGGATGCTCCAGGAGGCGGTGGACGCCCTGTTCGACAACGGCCGCCGCGGCCGGCCGGTCACCGGGCCGGGCAACCGCCCCCTCAAGAGCCTGTCCGACATGCTCAAGGGCAAGCAGGGCCGCTTCCGCCAGAACCTGCTCGGCAAGCGGGTGGACTACTCGGGGCGGTCGGTCATCGTGGTCGGCCCCAGCCTCGAGCTCCACCAGTGCGGCCTGCCCAAGCAGATGGCCCTCGAGCTGTTCAAGCCGTTCGTCATGAAGCGCCTGGTCGACCTGGAGCAGGCGCAAAACATCAAGTCGGCCAAGCGCATGGTCGAGCGCCGGCGCCCCCAGGTCTGGGATGTCCTCGAGGAGGCCATCAAAGAGCACCCGGTGTTCCTCAACCGGGCGCCCACCCTGCACCGCCTGGGCATCCAGGCCTTCGAGCCGGTGCTGGTGGAGGGCAAGGCCATCCAGATCCACCCCCTGGTCTGCACCGCCTTCAACGCCGACTTCGACGGCGACCAGATGGCGGTCCACCTGCCCCTGTCCGCCGAGGCCCAGGCCGAGGCCCGGATCCTCATGCTGTCGGCCAACAACATCCTGTCCCCGGCCACCGGTCGGCCCATCGTCACGCCCACCCAGGACATGGTCTACGGCGCCTACTACCTAACCCTGGCCAAGGAGGGCGGGTTGGGTGCCGGCCGGGTCTTCCGACACCTCCACGAGGTGGAGAGGGCCTACGACTGCGGTGACCTGGACCTGCACGCCCCGATCCTCTGGCGCCGGCCCCGGCCGGCCACCGCCGGCCCCGCCGAAGGCTACGGCGAGGACGGCGCCGGGGAGCCGGGCTTCGACGAGGTGGCGACCACGGCCGGGCGGCTGATCTTTAACACCGCCCTGCCCGACGACTTCGAGTTCGTCAACGACGTCGTCGGCAAGAGGAACCGGACCATCGCCTCCATCGTCGAGGTGCTGGCCGACAGCTACCCCCGGGTGACGGTGGCCGCCAGCCTGGACAGGATCAAGGATCTGTCCTTTCGCTACGCCTCCCAGTCGGGGCTCACCATCTCCATCGACGACGTGGTCACCCCCAAGGCCAAGTCGCAGATCATCGCCCGCTACGAGGGGGACGCCCAAAAGGCCGAGGCCCAGTTCCGGCGGGGCATCATCACCGACGACGAGCGGCGCCAGAAGGAGATCGAGATCTGGACCGCGGCCAACTCCGAGGTCGGCAAGGCCATGGAGGAAAACCTCCACGCCATCGCCTTCAACCCCCTCGACATGATGGTCGACTCCGGGGCGCGCGGCAACCCCCAGCAGGTCCGTCAGATCGCCGGCATGAAGGGCCTGGTGTCCAACCCCCGGGGCGAGATGATCCCCCGGCCCATCCTGTCGTCGTTCCGTGAGGGCCTGTCGGTGCTCGAGTACTTCATCTCCACCCACGGGGCCCGCAAGGGCCTGGCCGACACCGCCCTGCGCACCGCCGACTCGGGTTACCTGACCCGCCGCCTGGTCGACGTGGCCCAGGAGCTGATCATCCGGGAGGAGGACTGCGGGACCATCCGCGGCCTGTGGGTGCGCGGCGTCCGGGCCGACACCGCCGGCCAGCGCTCCTACCTGGAGACCCGCCTCGACGGCCGCAGCCTGGCCCGGGACGTCCACCTGTCGGACGGCACGGCGCTGTCCTCGGGCACCGCCGTCGACCCGCTCCTCATGGCCGGCCTCCGGGACGACCCGGCGGTCACCGACGTCCTGGTCCGCTCCGTGCTCACCTGCGAGGCCGAGCACGGGGTGTGCGCCACCTGCTACGGGCGCTCGCTGGCCACCAACAAGGGCATCGAGATGGGGGAGGCCGTCGGCGTGATAGCTGCCCAGTCCATCGGCGAGCCCGGCACCCAGCTGACGATGCGGACCTTCCACACCGGCGGCATCGCCGGCGAGGACATCACCCACGGCCTGCCCCGGGTGGTGGAGCTGTTCGAGGCCCGCACCCCCAAGGGGGCGGCGGTGCTGTCGCGCACCTCGGGCGTCGTGCGCCTGGCCGAGGAGGACAACGCCCGGCGGATCACCGTCGTGAGCGACGACGGCACCGAGGACGTCTACAACGTCAGCCTGCGGGCCAAGCTGGCCGAGGGCGTCCGCGACGGCGCCGAGGTGGCGGCCGGCGACGCCATCGTCGACGGCCCCAAGGATCCCAAGCAGCTGCTGGACATCAAGGGCATCCGCGAGACCCAGCAGTACCTGGTGGAGGAGGTCCAGACCGTGTACCGCGACCAGGGGGTGTCCATCCACGACAAGCACATCGAGCTGATCGTGCGCCAGATGCTGCGCCGGGTGCTCGTCGCCGAGCAGGGCGAGAGCCCGTTCCTCCCCGGCGAGCGGGTGGACTCGCGCCTCTACGCCGAGGTCAACCGCCAGCTGGCGGCCGGCGGCCAGCGGCCGGCCGAGGGCCGCCCCGAGCTCATGGGCATCACCAAGGCCTCCCTGGCCACCGACTCGTGGCTGTCGGCGGCGTCGTTCCAGGAGACCACCAGGGTGCTCACCGAGGCGGCCATCGAGGGCAAGTCCGACCAGCTCTTCGGCCTCAAGGAGAACATCATCATCGGCAAGCTGATCCCGGCGGGGACCGGCATGACCCGCTACCGGGACCTGGTGCTCGAGGCCCCCGAGGCCGAGCGGATGCCGTTCTGGTCCTCCGACGAGGACGAGGGGCTGGCCGACAACGAGGACCTGGCCGCCTGGCTGGCCTCCATAGGCGCGGCCGAGCCCGGCGCCGGCGGCTTCGACGAGGCCGGAGGCCTGGGCGAGGGTGGCGCCGAGGTCAGCTGAGCCAGCGGGCCCGGCCCAGTCGCTCGCCCGGGCTGCAGGTCGGGCCCCGGCCGGTCGATAATCCAGGCATGACAGCAGCGGTGGTGGCGGTGGCCGGCCTGTACGGCCTGGCGGTAGGGTCGTTTCTGAACGTGGTGATCCACCGGGTCCCGCTGCACCTGTCGGTGGTGAGGCCGGGGTCGGCGTGCCCGGGCTGCCACGCCCCCATCGCCGCCCGGGACAACGTCCCGGTGGTGTCCTGGCTGGTCCTGCGGGGCCGGTGCCGGGCGTGCGCCATGGCCATCCCCGCCCGTTACCCCCTCGTCGAGGCCCTGACCGGGGCGTTGTTCGTCGGGGTGGCGCTGCGGTTCGGGCTGAGCCCCAGCCTGCCCGCCATGCTGATCTTTGTGGCCGGCCTGACCGCGCTGTGCTTTTGTGACCTGGATCGCCTCCTGCTGCCCACGCGCATCGTCTACCCGACTGCCGCGCTGGTCGGGCTGAGCTTGGTGGCGGCGGCGGCCGGCACCGGATCCTGGCACCGGCTGGGTGTGGCGGCGGCGTGCGCAGCCGGCGGGTTCGGTCTTTTTTTCACCATCCACTTCGTCAGCCCCCGTATTCTCGGCTTCGGCGACGTGCGGCTGGCCCCGCTCATCGCCGGTGCCCTCGGCTGGCTGGGGGTCAGCTACGCGATCGCCGGCTTCCTGCTGGCCAACGTCCTGGGCGTCGCCGTCGGCCTGGCCCTCATCGCCGCCCGCCGCCACTCCCGCTCGTCGGCGCTGCCCTACGGGGCGTTCCTGGCCGCGGGGGCAGTGGCCGCCCTCGGCCTCGGCGGCCTCGTCCCATGACGGGGCTCTCGGGGGGCTGGCCCCCGAGCTCGGTCAGAGCTGGGGCGGGCCGGCCGGGGCGGCCGGGAGCACCTCACGCTCGGCGGCCAGGGCCTTCAGGGCCATCCCGCCGAGGGTGGCGAGCAGGACTCCGACCCCCAGGTTGTAGCCGATCTGGTTGAGAAAGTTGTCGGTCGCGCTGCCGGCGGTACCGAAGACCAGGGTCGTCCGGCCGAGGGCCGGCCAGGCCACCGGGCCGATCACGAACCAGGCACCGCAGGCCACGAGGACCAGGCCGGCCAGGGCCACCGAGCCGCGGGCGGCTCCGGGGTGGGAGACGGCGCGGGCCTGGGCCAGGATCAGCACCCCGGCCACCATCGCCACCGCGCCGGGGACCAGGTAGAGCAGGCTGTGCATGGTCGACCACTGCCACGCCGGGGCGCCATTGGAGCTGTAGTTGAACAGCGGGCCCACGAAGGGGACGATGCCGCCCCAGGCCCCGAGGATCACCGCCCCCAGGCCGAGCGGCACCAGCCCGCCGGGCAGGTGCAGGGGTGCGGAGCGGGACCGGGTGTGGAGGCGGCCGCGGCCGCCGGCCTCGGCGGGGTTCAGGGTATAGGCCATGGGCTCTACCTACCCACGGCGGGTTCCTTCGATGCCCGCCCGGCGCCGGTGTCGACCCCGTGGAGGTGGGCACCGGTGGCAACCTGGTCAGCGACGCCCACCTGGCCGCTCTGGCCGTCGAGCACGGTGCCACGGTGGTCAGCTTCGACCGCGACTTCGGCCGCTTCGCCGGGCTACCTAAGACGAGCGTTGCTTCGTTGACTCTGTCGAGGTCTTGACCAGCGTGAATACTTAAAATTCAGTCAACGAAGCAACGCTCGCCTTGGTATTGGCCCGCCCGCCGGGCCCGACCTGACCGGCGGTCGCACACCGGCGTCGGGCCGCCGGCCGCCGGGGGCCGCCGGGGGCCGCCGGCCAGGTGGCCATTACCTAGGGCAATCGTTGATAATGGTAGCGTGCCCAGGTGCCAGGGACCGGTGATGGTAGCGCTCGGCCCCGGGCCGGCCACACCGCCGCGGTGAGGGCCGGCGGCCAGCCAACCCCCGGCGGCGGGTCGGGCCGGCGCCTGCGGGCGGCGGCGGCGAGCATGCGGGCCACGCTGGCCTCCCCCGGGTCGATCCGCGCCTGGCTGCGCTCGTCTCCGTCGGGGCTGGTGCCCCTGGCCCTGGCGGTGGGGGCGGGCGCCGGCGGGGGGGCCGTGCTCTTCCGCTACCTGATCTTCTGGTTTACCGAGCTGTTCACCGGCCGGTCCGACTACAGCAGCGCCGGTCATGCCGCCAGCCCGCAGTTTCCCGGCCTCGGGATGTTCTTCGTGGTGCTGGTGCCCGTCCTCGGGGGGCTGGTCTACGGGCCCATCGTCGACCGCTTCGCCAAGGAGGCCCGGGGCCACGGCGTGCCCGAGGTGATGCTGGCCGTGGCCGAGCGGGGCGGGCGGATCCCGCCGGCGGTGGCCGTGGTGAAGTCGCTGGCCTCGGCCCTGTGCATCGGGTCGGGGGGCTCGGTGGGCAGGGAGGGGCCCATCGTCCAGATCGGCTCGGCCCTCGGCTCGGTGGCCGGCCAGCGCCTCCGGGTGCCGGAGTCCCGGCTGCGCCTGCTGGTGGCGTGCGGGGCGGCCGGGGGGATCTCGGCCACGTTCAACGCCCCCATCGCCGGGGTGTTCTTCGCCCTGGAGCTGATCCTCGGCAGCTTTGCCACCGAGGCCTTCGGCGCCGTGGTCCTCGCCTCGGTCACCGCGTCGGTGATCGGGCGGTCGGCATTCGGCAACCAGCCCTTCCTGGCCCTGCCTCCCTTCCACCTGGTCTCCCCGGTCGAGTTCGCCCTCTACGCCGTGCTCGGCCTGCTCACCGCGGTGGGGGGCGTGGCCTTCGTCCGCGTCCTGTACGGCACCGAGGACATCTTCGACAGGCTGTGGCGCTGGCCCGAGGCGTGGCGACCGGCGGCGGGCGGGGTGCTGCTCGGGCTCCTCCTGCTGGCCCTGCCCGAGATGTACGGCGTCGGCTACCCGGTCCTCGAGTCGGCGGTGCGCCAGCACTACGTGGTGTGGTGGCTCCTGGTCCTGCTGGTGGGCAAGATCGCCGCTACCAGCCTGACCATCGGCATCGGCGGGTCGGGCGGGGTGTTTGCCCCCTCACTGTTCATGGGGGCCATGCTCGGCTCCGCCTTCGGCTCGGGGGTCCACCACCTCTTCCCCGGCGTCACCGCGCCGGCCGGCGCCTACGGGCTGGTGGCCATGGGCGGCCTGTTCGCCGGCGCCACCCGGGCTCCCATCACCGCCGTGCTGATCGTCTTCGAGCTGACCGGGGACTACCAGATCGTCCTGCCGCTCATGGTCACCGTGGCTCTGGCCACCGGGGTGAGCAACCTGCTGAGCGCGGACACGATATACACGCTCAAGCTGCGCCGCCGGGGCATCGACATCGTCCAGGGCAGCTCGGCCAACCTGATGGAGGTCCTCACCGTGGCCGACGCCATGGCCGCCCTGCCCACCCCGGTGGACGCCTCCACCAGCATCGGCCAGGTCATCGACCGCCTGGCCGCCGAGGGGGTGGACGGCCTGCCGGTGGTGGACGGCACGGGCGCCTTCGCCGGCACCCTGACCATCCTCGAGGTGGAGGGGGCGGCCCGGGCCAACCGCCTCGACGCCACCGCCGCCGAGCTGGTCCACACCGCCGACACCCTCTCGGTCACCCAGAGCCTGCAGTCGGCCCTGGGCGCCCTGGTCGACCATGGTCGGCCCGGCCTGCCGGTGGTGTCGGGCGACGGCGGCCACCTGGTCGGCTGGCTGACCCACCGCGACGTCCTGGCCGCCTACAACACCCGCATGCGCCAGAGCGCCCAGCAGTCGGCCACCAGGCCCGGATCGGTGGTGCCCTCCCCCGCCCCGCTCGTCCTGCCCAGCACCAGCCTCGACGACCGGCTCCAGGGCCTGCGAGTCATCGAGCTCGAGCTGGGCGCCTCCGCCGCCGCCGTGGGCCAGCGGGTGGGGGACGTGGCGTGGCCGGCGTCCACCCTGCTGCTGGCCCTGCGCCGGGACGGCCAGTCGGTCAAACCGGACGAGGACAGCGAGCTGGCCGCCGGGGACCGCCTGACCCTGCTGTTGCCCGCCGGAGGGGCCGAGGCCGTCGTGGAGCGGATGAGCCGGCCCGGGCCTTGACCTCCAGGACCGAGCCATGGCCGTCGGGCCGAGCCAGGCTGACGCCCGGCTGGCAGGAGGTCGGCCGACGGCCAGGCGGCGTCCCGACGGGCCGTGACGGGGTCGTCCTACCCGGCGCGGACGCCATGTCGGTCGACGATCAGCTGGAACGGCGCCTCGACAGCACGGCAAAAGCCGCCGCCGTCACCGTCCCGAAGACCAGGTGGGCGCCCCAGTCCTTGGCCAACGCCTTGGAGTCGTAGGTCCAGATCGCCTGGTACAGCCCGGTCGGGGGCAGCAGGGCGTAGTCGGCGAGGAAGACGGCGGTCCCAAACATCGGGCCCCAGCGCACCCGGGGCCGGCCCGCCGACCCGGCGAGGACGCCGTACGCGGCGGCCCAGGAGAGCCCGTACCCCCAGTGCATGACGTTGTTGGCTCGGTTGGCGGCACCGTCGGGCAGCGATCGCTGTCCGAGCGCCTCGAACAGTCGCCGCCCGATCTGAGCCGGCGCCGGGGCGCCCTCCCATGTCTTGACCGACGAGAACTCCCAGGTGAGCGGGTCGTCGCCGCCACCGCCGGCCCGGTACTGAAGGTACTGGGACAGATCCATGGCCGCCGTCCCGGCGGCACCGGCCACCACCGCCTGGAGCAGTGTGGCCAGCGGGGTGCGGCGCGGCGCCGGCGGGCCCGGGCGTCTGGTGCGCCTCATCCCTTCCCCCGGCCGGGGCGGGGTCGGGTCGCTGAACCTGGTATGGGCACGAGCCTGGGGGTCGCCATCTGCGCCTTCTGTCTAGCCTAACCGGCCAGCTTAGAGCCCGACCTGGCCAGATTAGAGCCCGACCTGGCCAGATTAGAGCCCGACTGGCCAGCTTAGAGCCCGACCTGGCCAGATTAGCCAAGCTAAGCTATGGACGCCTCTCGGCCGGCCGTGCCGGGGCCTGGCAGGCGCCAGGTGCATGACGGCCGGCGGGGGCGGGCAAGCTGGAGGCATGGACCGCCACGGCGACGCCCACCGCCACGGCGACGCCCACCCCGGCCGGGCGCTGCGGATGGCCGGCGACTACGGGTGGCGTTTCGTCGTGCTGGCTGCCGCCGGCTACGTGCTGCTGCGGGTGCTGGCTCCGCTGCACGAGCTGGTGGTGGTCACCGTGGTGGCCATCTTTTTCACCGCCCTCCTGCGACCAGTCCTCGACCTCTTCGTCCGCCTGGGGGCGGCGCGGTGGCTGGCCACGGTGCTCACCGTCGTCTTCTCCGCGGTGGTGGTCGGTGGGGTCATCGCCTTCGTGGTCTCCCGGGGCGTGAGCGCCCTGCCTGCCCTCGGAGACCAGGTCAACCGCCTGATCCCCCACGCCAGGTCGTGGCTGATCCACGGGCCGCTGCACATCAAGGCGTCCTCGATCAACAACCTGGCCGCCACCCTCTCCAAGGAGATCTCCAAGAACAGCGGGGCAATCGCCTCCTCTGCCCTGGCCACCGGAAAGACGGTGCTGACCGTGCTGGCCGGCATCGTGCTGGCCTTCATCGTCACCGTCCTCCTGCTCTTCGACGGGGAGGGAGTCTGGCGCTTCGTCGTGTCCATGTGCCCCCGGCCGGCCCGGCCCCGGGTGGACCTGGCCGGCCACGCCCTGTGGGCCACGCTGTCCAACTACATCCGGGGCACCATGATCGTCGCCGCCTTCCACGGCGCGGTCGTCGCTATCGCCCTGACCATCCTCGGCGTGCCCCTGGTCGCCCCCCTGGCCCTGCTGGTGGGCGTCGGGGCGTTCGTCCCCCTGGTCGGCGCCATCGTGGCCGGCGCCGTGGCCGTCGCCGTCGCCGGGGTGACCCATGGCCTGGTCGCCGCCGTCGTCATCGCCGTGGTGCTGGTGGTCGACAACCAGGTGGAGGCGCACCTGCTCCAGCCCTTCGTGGTCGGCCGCTACGTGCGCATCCACCCCCTGGCCACGGTCCTGGCCCTGTCGGCCGGCGCCCTGCTGCTCGGGATCTTCGGTGCGGTGATCGCCGTGCCGCTGGTGGCCGGCGTCAACTCGGGGGCCAAGGCCCTGATGGGCACCGACCCAGGGGCCGGCGCCGAGCCGACCGACGTCGGGCTGGGCGGGGACGAGCTGGGCGGGGACGGGCGGGGTGGGCTGGTGGCCCGACCCGATGCCTCCCGACCCGCCGGGCCGACCGACGCCTGACCGCCACCCCTGCCCCGGGAGCGTCGGGCGCCGGCCCGCGCTATCATGGTCAGCGGCCTGGTGAGGCCGGGCCCGGCGCGTCTCGACGACCGGCGGCTTGGAGACCAGCGCGCAAGCCACAGACCGTTGAGACAGTTCAGAGGATTCGTTTGCCCACGATCGCACAGCTGGTCCGCAAGGGCCGGGAGCTGAAGACCGACAAGACCAACACGCCGGCCCTGCGCGGCGCCCCCCAGCGGCGCGGCGTCTGCACCCGGGTGTACACCACCACGCCCAAAAAGCCCAACTCGGCCCTGCGCAAGGTAGCCCGCGTCCGCCTGACCAGCGGGGTCGAGGTCACTGCCTACATCCCTGGAGTGGGCCACAACCTCCAGGAGCACTCCATCGTCCTGGTCCGGGGCGGCCGGGTCAAGGATCTGCCCGGGGTCCGCTACAAGATCATCCGGGGTACCCTGGACACCTCCGGCGTGCGGGAGCGCAAGCAGGCCCGCAGCCGCTACGGCGCCAAGCGAGGCTAGGTCGTGCCCCGCAAAGGCCCCCCGCCCCGCCGGGAGCTGCTCCCCGACCCCATCTACCGCTCGGTCCTGGTCACCCAGGTGGTCAACAAGGTGCTCACCCGGGGCAAGCGGTCCCTGGCCGAGCGCATCGTCTACGACGCCCTGGACCTCATGAAGGACCGCACGGAGTCCGAGCCGGTGACCGCCCTCAAGCGGGCCGTGGAAAACGCCAAGCCCCAACTGGAGGTCAAGAGCCGCCGGGTGGGAGGCGCCACCTACCAGGTGCCTGTCGAGGTGAAGCCCCGCCGGGCCACCACGCTCGCTATCCGCTGGCTGGTCGGGTACTCCCGCCAGCGCCGGGAGAAGACCATGGCCCAGCGCCTGGCGGCCGAGCTCCTCGACGCTTCCAACGGGGTGGGGGCCGCGGTCAAGCGCCGGGAGGACATGCACAAGATGGCCGAGTCCAACAAGGCGTTCGCCCACTATCGCTGGTAGGCGCTGGTAGACGACAGGGCGCCGGCGGGCACGAGGTGCCGGGAATGGCGCCGGCGGGCACGGGGTTGTCGCTGAAGGCTGGTGTCAGGTGTCCGGCCGGTGGGAAGCTGTCCGGGCCTGGGTAGGTGGAGGGACGGTTGTAGGTAGCAGGGCCGGGGACGCTGACTGGCCCCGAGCAGTACCAAAGACGCGGCAGTACCAAAGACGCGGCAGTAGGTGAGGGGCAACCCTCGAGACGCCCCTGGAAGGCTGGCGATGGCTGAAGCAACGACAAACCGAGCATTCTCCCTGGCCAACACCAGGAACATCGGGATCATGGCCCACATCGACGCGGGCAAGACCACCACGACCGAGCGGATCCTGTTTTACACCGGGATCAACTACAAGCTCGGGGAGGTCCACGAGGGTGCGGCCACGATGGACTGGATGATCCAGGAGCAGGAGCGGGGCATCACCATCACCTCCGCCGCCACCACCTGCGAGTGGGCGGGCACCCGCATCAACATCATCGACACCCCTGGCCACGTGGACTTCACCGTAGAGGTGGAGCGCTCGCTGCGGGTGCTCGACGGGGCGGTGGCCGTCTTCGACGCGGTGGCCGGGGTGGAGCCCCAGACCGAGACGGTGTGGCGCCAGGCCGACAAGTACCGGGTTCCCAGAATGTGCTTCGTCAACAAGATGGACCGGATCGGTGCCGACTTCTACCGCTGCGTGGACATGATCCGCGACCGCCTGGACGCCACCGTGGCCGTCGTCCAGCTGCCCATCGGCGCCGAGAGCGAGTTCCGCGGCGTCGTCGACCTGATCGAGATGCATGCGCTGGTGTGGCCCGAGGAGGCCTCCAAGGGAGAGCGCTTCGAGGTGGTCCCTGTCCCCGACGCCCTGGTGGCCGAGGCCGACGTCTGGCGGGCCCAGCTGGTCGACACCGTGTCCAACTTCGACGACTCGATCACCGAGAAGTACCTGGCCGGCGAGGAGATCACCTCCGACGACCTGCGCCGGGCCGTGCGCACCTCAACGGTCGCCGGCCGGGTGGTGCCCGTGCTGTGCGGGTCGGCCTTCAAAAACAAGGGCGTCCAGCCCATGCTCGACGCCGTGGTCGCCTACCTCCCGTCGCCCCTCGACATCCCCCCGACCAAGGGCATGGACCTCAAGGGCATCGAGGAGCTCGAGCGGGTCGCCTCCGACGACGAGCCCTTCGCCGCCCTGGCCTTCAAGATCATGTCCGACCAGCATCTGGGCAAGATGGCCTTCGCCCGGGTGTACTCGGGCCGCATCGCCCAGGGTGACGCAGTGCTCAACTCGACCAAGGACCGCAAGGAGCGGGTCGGGCGCATCATGCAGATGCACGCCAACCACCGCGAGCCCCGCCAGACGGCCTTCGCCGGCGACATCGTCGCCATCGTGGGCATGAAGAACACCACCACCGGCGACACCCTCTGCGACCCGTCGGCGCCGATCGTGCTCGAAGCGGTCGACTTCCCCGAGCCCGTCATCCACGTGGCCGTCGAGCCAAAGACCAAGAACGACCAGGACAGGCTGTCCAAGGCCCTGCAGTCGCTCGCCGACGAGGATCCCACCTTCCAGGTCCGCAGCGACGAGGAGACAGGCCAGACGGTGATCGGCGGCATGGGCGAGCTGCACCTCGAGGTCCTCGTCGACCGCATGCTGCGGGAGTTCCGGGTCGACGCCAACGTGGGCAAGCCGCAGGTCGCCTACCGGGAGACCGTCAAGCACCCGGTGGAGAAAGTGACAACCCGCTACATCCGCCAGACGGGTGGCCGCGGGCAGTACGCCCACGTGGTGCTCAGCCTGGAGCCCACCGGCCCGGGTGGGGGATACGAGTTCGTGGACAAGATCAGCGGGGGCGTGATCCCTCGCGAGTACATCCCGTCGGTCGACGCCGGGATCCAGGACTCGATGCACTCGGGGGTGCTGGCTGGTTACCCCGTGGTGGACGTGCGGGCCATCCTCACCTACGGGTCGTACCACGACGTCGACTCCTCCGAGATGGCTTTCAAGATCGCCGGTTCGATGTGCTTCAAGGACGCCTGCCGGCAGGCCAGGCCCATCCTGCTGGAACCCATCATGAGCGTGGAGGTGCGGACGCCCGAGGACTACATGGGCGACGTGATCGGCGACCTGTCGGCCCGCCGGGGCCGGGTCGAGGGCATGGAGCAGTCCGGCTCCCTTCAGGTCATCCGGGCCCAGGTCCCCCTGGCCGACATGTTCGGTTACGCTACTGACCTGCGGTCGCGCACCCAGGGACGAGCCACCTACACCATGCAGTTCAACTCGTACCAGGAAGTCCCCGAGTCGGTCTCCAACGAGATCGTGGCCCGGGTCCGGGGCGAGTAGCCCAGCTGTCCTCTTACCGATTCACCGGTACCACAGGAGTGTTCTCTTTTTATGGCCAAGCAGAAGTTCGAGCGGACCAAGCCCCACCTCAACATCGGCACCATGGGCCACATCGACCACGGCAAGACGACGTTGACGGCGGCCATCACCAAGGTGCTCGCCGAGCGCGACCCGGCCGGGGGCACCACCTTCCATGCGTTTGACCAGATCGACAAGGCCCCCGAGGAGAAGCAGCGGGGCATCACGATCAACATCGCCCACGTCGAGTACTCGACGGCCAAGCGTCACTACGCCCACGTCGACATGCCCGGCCACGCCGACTACATCAAGAACATGATCACCGGCGCCGCCCAGATCGACGGGGCCATCCTGGTCGTCTCCGCCGCCGACGGCCCCATGCCCCAGACCCGGGAGCACGTCCTGCTGGCCCGCCAGGTCGGCGTGCCGTCGATCGTGGTGGCCCTCAACAAGGCCGACCTGGTCGACGACGAGGAGCTGGCCGACCTGGTCGAGCTCGAGGTGCGCGAGCTGCTCACCGATTACGAGTTCCCCGGCGACGACACCCCCGTCGTACGGGTGTCGGCCCTCAAGGCCCTGGAGGGCGACAAGGAGTGGCAGGACAAGATCGTCGGGCTGATGGACGCCGTGGACGAGTACATTCCCCTCCCCGAGCGCCCCGTCGACCGGCCGTTCCTCATGCCCATCGAGGACGTCTACACCATCCAGGGCCGTGGCACCGTGGTCACCGGCAAGGTGGAGCAGGGCCGGGTCAAGTCCGGCGACGAGGTGGAGATGGTCGGGCTGCGGACGACGGCCAAGACGGTCTGCACCAGCGTGGAGTTCTTCCGCAAGACCCTCGACGAGGGTCGGGCGGGCGACAACGTGGGCTGCCTCCTGCGCGGTACCAAGAAGGAGGAGGTGGAGAGGGGCCAGGTGCTGTGCAAGCCCGGCTCGATCACTCCTCACACCAACTTCGAGGCCAACGTCTACGTGCTCAACAAGGCGGAGGGCGGCCGGCACAAGCCCTTTTTCAACAACTACCGGCCCCAGTTCTACTTCCGCACCACCGACGTGACAGGCTCCATCACCCTGGCCGAGGGCACCGAGATGGTCATGCCCGGTGACAACACGGTCATGACCGTCGAGCTGGGCAAGCCCATCGCCATGGACGAGGGCCTGCGCTTCGCCATCCGCGAGGGGGGCCGCACCGTCGGCGCCGGCAGCGTCACCAAGATCCTCAAGTAGCCGAGGCGTCCGAGCGCATGACCAACGGTGGCAACAAGCAGCGGATCCGCATCCGTTTGAAGGCGTACGACCACGAGATCATCGACCAGTCGACCAAGAAGATCGTGGAGACGGTCCTGCGCACACAGGCCAAGGTCCGCGGCCCGGTGCCCCTGCCCACCGAAAAAAACCGCTACACGGTGATCCGCTCACCCCACAAGTACAAGGACAGCCGGGAGCACTTCGAGATGCGGGTCCACAAGCGCCTGCTCGACATCGTCGAGCACACCCCCAAGACGGTGGACTCGCTCCAGCGAATCGAGCTGCCGGCCGGCGTCGACATCGAGATCAAGATACAGCAGAACTAACCTTCATACTCGTTTAGAGCATTACGATGCTTCTCGTGTTCGGGATCTGATTCACGAGTTCACGCGTTCACGCTTCGCTTATTCGAACGCCAACACGAAGCGGTCCTCGGCCGCTCTGATCCGGCGACGACCATGCGCTCGTACCTGGATCCTCTCGATACCGGAGTGCTTCATCACGCCTCACAGGTCCTGGACTAGAGCCGGGCAGATGTGTCACCTTGACACTACGCCGGGGCAGGCAGTCGGACCGTGATGCCCGTGGTGGCAAGCGGTGATGGCACAATCGGGCAGCGGTCATGTGACAGGGAATATCGTATTCCCTGTCACATCACCCGTGTCGCGCAGGAGGGAGGTCCCGTGGGCCGGACGCTGGGCCTCGATGACGTGGTCGACCACTTCACCCTCGTCGGCGACGAACTGGACCTGCTCCGGAACAAGGCCGGGTCGACCCGGCTCGGCTTCGCTCTGGCTCTGAAGTTCCTGTTGTGGCGTGGGCGCTTCCCCAGGGGACGCCACGAGCTGCCCGACGACGCGGTGGACCACGTGGCACGCCAGGTGGGTGTCGCGGCAAGCGGTTTCTCGTCCTACGACCTGGCCGGCCGCACGGCTCAGCGGCATCGCGCCGAGGTCCGCCGCTACACGGGTTTCCGGGAGTGCAGTGTCGCCGACGCCGACAAGCTCACCGACTGGCTGTCCCGGCACGTGGCCGAGTCCGAGCGGCGGGAGGACCGGGTCAGCGAGGCCCTCGTGGCCCGGTGCCGGGTCGAGCTCGTAGAGCCGCCGACGGCCGGGCGGGTCACCGAGATCGCACGTTCCGCGGTGTACCATTCCGAGCAGGCGATGCTCGCCCGGGTGGCAGGGCATCTCGACGCCGACGTCGGGGCCCGCCTGGAAGCGCTGGTCGCGGTCGACGACGAGCCCGACGACAAAAGCCGTGACGTGCTGGCCACGATCAAGACCGACCCGGGCAGCGTCAGCCTCGACTCCATGATGGCCGAGATCGCCAAGCTCAGTGCCGTGGGGGCCGTGGGCCTGCCGCCGGGCCTGTTCGCAGACGTGGCGCCCAAGGTGGTCAGCGGCTGGCGGTCGCGGGCCGCGGTCGAGTCGCCCAGCCACCTGCGCGATCATCCCCAGCCCACCAGGTTGGCGCTCCTGTCGGCCTTGCTGTCCGAACGTGAACGCGAGATCACCGACGCCCTGGTCGGGCTGCTCATCGCCACCGTGCATCGCATCGACGCCCACGCCGACAAGAAGGTGGTCGAGGAGTTCGTCAGGAACCTCCGCCGGGTCACGGGCAAGGACACCGTGCTACCCCACATCGCCGAGGCCTCCCTGGAGAGCCCCGACGGCACGGTCCGCGACGTCGTCTACCCTGCCGCCGGCGGCGAGGCGGTGCTGGCCGACCTGGTCGCCGAGTACCGCTCCAGCGGCACCGAGTATCAGCGCAGCAAACGCCTGGTGTTCAAGGCGTCGTACACGAACCACTACCGGCGGGGCCTGATCAAGCTCCTCGGGGCGCTGGCGTTCCGGTCCAACAACTCGGCCCACCGCCCCGTCATCCCTACGTGACACAATGAGGGGTGCCGGGATCTACCTGGCAGATCACTGGAGGGCGAGAGGAGGAAGAGCACATGACAACGACAACCAACACCCTGGCTGTGGAGACCCCGAGCA
>JBOGGP010000009.1:0-22619 GCA_050744105.1 Acidimicrobiales bacterium | reverse complement strand
AGCCCACGATCAACAACACGAGGGCCGCTACGACCAGGCCGATTGTCAGGAGAAGCAGCACAGGGTCACCCTTCCAGCCATGAACAAACCGTCCCGCACGCTAGTGCCCCTCCACAGATCATCGCTCCGCCGGAGGCTGTTGTTGTCATCGTCGCCGGCGAAGGCGGCCGCCCAGTCGGCGACCGTCGCCGAAACCCTCGTCGTGGAAGAAGTCGTCGAGAGCCTGCTCGTCCGGCCCTCCCTCGCTCGGTCCGTGATCCGAGCGCGCTGGCTCCCCGGCGGCCTCCCGGCGATCGGGCCCGCCGGCGACCTCGACCCGGGCCTGGCCCGGATCCGCAGCACTGGCATCTCGGGGGGAGCCGTCGGCCGCCTCCGGACGCGGCGCCCTGTTGCCACCTCCAGCATCTGCCCGCACCGCCGGATCTGCCCGCAGGGCCGGATCTGCCCGCAGGGCCGGATCTGCCCGCAGGGCCGGATCTGCCCGCACGGCCGCCGCGCCGACCGGTCGACCTGGTGGCGCCGAAGCAGGGTCGCCTCCGCCGGTGGCCTCCCGGCCGGCCTCGCCGGCGACGGCCTGTGGTCCCGCCGACCACGCCTCGGACTCGCCGCCTCGGGACCCGCCGGCTCGATCCTGCGGTGCCTGGCTGCGGCCACCGGGATGCTGGCCGAAAGGAGGCCCGGGAGACGGGGCGGGAGGATGGGCAGGCATCCCCGAGGCCGTTGGCCTGGGCATCGGAGGAATCTCGATGGGCCGGCTCGAGGGTGCCGGCGAGGTCACGTTGGCCCCCTCCAGGACCGCCATGGCCTCGGCCAGCGACGAGGTGAGCGCCTTCCGATGGTCCTCGACCCAGCGGCGGATGAGATCGACGCCGGCTTGAGCCTGCTGGCGCATCCCCTCCAGCCTGATCAGCTCGGCCCGCATCCCCGCCACCGCCTCGTCGTGGGCCCGCCTGGTCCTCTCCTCGGCCTCGGTCGCGATGGCGTGGGCCTGGCCCTCGGCGTCGGACAGTATGCGGGCCGCCTGCTCCCTGGCTTCCTGTACGGCGAGGTCGGCGGTGCGCTGGGCCAGGACCAGGGTCTTGCGCAGGGTCTCGTCGCTGGTGCTGACGTCGGTCGCCGCCGCCTCTGCCCTCTGCGCCCGGTCCACGGCCAGGCGCATCCGGTCCTGCAGGACCTCCAAGCCCCCGGCCACCTGCTCCAGGAACCTGTCGACGTCCTCGGGGTGGTAGCCGCGCATCTTCTCGCGGAACTCGACCTCGCGAAGTGACTTTGGCGAGATGTCCATGCCTGGCCATTGTACTAGCGCCGAACGCCGGCGCCGACGGACCTGGTGGCGGCCGGGCGGGGCACGGCGCGCCGGTGGGCATTTCAGAGCAGTGGCAGCACCTTGGCCACGATGATCTCGACCACGATGAGCGCCACCAGATATGACATGTCGAACATGCCGATGGGCGGGATGATCCGGCGAAACGGAGCCACAACCGGCTCGGTCAGGACAAAGGTGACCCGCGCCACCGGCGCCAGCGCCGAGGTCGACGACATCGGAAAAAAGCTGAACACTGCTCGCAGGATCATGATGATCACGTAGAGCTGGCCGAGGACCACGAATACGTTGCCGCCCCCCACCCCCAGGAGGGCGGGGACGACGACCGCGCTCAGCGGTCCCCCGGCGCTCACGACCGGAACAACCCTCGCTCCTGGAGCCGGCGCTTCTCTTCAGCCGAGACCTCTACGTTGGTCGGGGTCAGCAGGAAGACCTGGTCGGCGACCTTGTCCATGCTGCCACCGAGGGCGTAGGCGACCCCGGCGCAGAAGTCGATCATGCGGCGCGAAAGCTCCCGGTCTCCCGCCTGCAGGTTGACGATTACCGGTTGATTGCCTTTGAACCGATCACCTATCTCCTGGCAGTCGGCGAATTTGGTGGGCGCCAGCACGTGGACCTTGGCACCCTGGATTGGCGTGATGGGCCGCACCACCGAGGACGGTCGGGGGGTGAGTGTCACCCCCGCACCGGAGTCGTCCCGGACGTCGCGAGGCGGAAGGGTGCGAACACCTCCGAGCGAGGACCCCTGGGGCTCCATGGCCTCGGGCATGACCCGGCGGGGCGGCTGGGCCACGACGGCCGCCTGGTCGTCATACCCGTCGTAGTCGTCGTAGTCGTCGTCGGTGAGGCCGAGGTACACCATCGCCTTGTGGACCAGACCTGCCATCCCTGCCTCCTCGTGAGTCGCAATCTATATCCGCATCAAGCTGTCGTCGCCCGGGGTCTATTCTGGCGACGGGCTGGTGCCCGGGCGCGGGCCGAACAGGGCTCGGCCCAGGCGCACAGAGGTGGCCCCTTCCTCGACAGCCTCCTCGAAGTCGTCGCTCATGCCCATGGACAGCTCGGGCAGCCCGAGGTCGTGACCCATGGCCGCCAGGCGCCTGAATACCCGGCGGGCGGCCCCACGATCCCCGCCCGGCGCCACCGCCATCAGTCCCCTGACGGCCAGGCCGAAGGAGCACAGGGCAGCGACCAGGCCTGGCGCCGCGCTCGGGTCGCAGCCCGGCCGGCGGGGATCAGCGGCGACATTGACCTCGACGAATGCAGCGGCGCCCGGCCGGTGGCGGGCGATGGCCTGGCCGGCGGCAAGGCGGTCGACGGCCTCCCATACCGAGACCAGTGGGGCCAGACCGGAGATCTTGTTGGTCTGGGGGGCACCGAGGAAGTGCCAGCTGACCTGGCCAGGCGCTGAGGTGGCCTTGGCCCGCAGCTCCTGGGCGTAGTTCTCGCCGATGTCGCAGATCCCCGCAGCAACCGTCGCCGCCACGACCTCGGCGCCGAACCCTTTGGTCACCGCGACGATCCGGACAGGGCGCCCGCCGGCGTGCACCGCGATCCGGCTCCGCAGCTCGCCCACCCGCTCGCCCACTTCGGCTGGCGAGAGAGGGGGCCGGCTACTTGAGGAACGACGGTACGTCGAAGTCGTCGTCGAGGCCAAGGTCGGCGTCCACCCCGGTCAGGCTGTCGTCGGGCTCGGTGAGCCACGGGCCATCGGTACCCGCCGGCCGGGCCGAGGATGGGGGCCGGTCGCCCTCCCAGCGCTCGAAGCCGGCGGCGATCACCGTGACCCGCACCTCGTCGCCCATGGTGTCGTCGATCACCTGCCCGAAGATGATGTTGGCGTCGGGGTGGGCGACCCCGTGGATGATCTCGGCCGCCTCGTTGACCTCGAACAGGCCGAGGTCACTGCCCCCGGCGATGTTCAGCAGGATGCCCCGAGCGCCCTCGATCGACGCCTCGAGGAGTGGCGAGGTGATGGCCAGCTTGGCTGCCGTCACCGCCCGGCGATCCCCCGAGGCGGTGCCGATGCCCATGATGGCGGTCCCGGCGTCGGACATGATCATCTTCACGTCGGCGAAGTCGGTGTTGATGAGGCCCGGCGTGGTTATCAGGTCGGTGATGCCCTGCACCCCCTGGAGCAGCACCTCGTCCGCCATCTTGAAGGCGTTGACCATCGACGTCTTGTCGTTGGACACGGTGAGGAGCCGGTCGTTGGGGATCACGATGAGAGTGTCGACCTTTTCCTTCAGGTGCTCGATCCCGCTGTCGGCCTGCACCGCCCGCTTGCGGCCCTCGAAGGAAAACGGCCGGGTCACCACCCCGATGGTCAGGGCACCGATCGACTTGGCTATCTCGGCGACCACAGGGGCCCCGCCGGTACCGGTTCCCCCTCCCTTGCCGGCGGTGATAAAGACCATGTCGGCGCCCTTGAGCACCTCCTCGATCTCCTCGCGGTGCTCCTCGGCCGCCTGGCGGCCGACGTCGGGGTCGCTGCCCGCACCGAGACCCCGCGTCAGCTGGCGGCCGATGTCCAGCTTCACGTCGGCGTCACTCATGAGCAGCGCCTGGGCGTCGGTGTTGACGGCTATAAACTCGACGCCCTTGAGGCCGGCGTCGATCATGCGGTTCACGGCGTTGACGCCCCCGCCTCCGATGCCGACGACCTTGATCACGGCTATGTAGTTCTGGGCAGCGCCGGCCATGGGAGCCTCCCGGGCGTTGCGACTTGCCGGGCGCACGCCGGGCGAAGCCGAGATGGATGGACGATTGGGGCGCCCCATCAGGGGCGACCAGCGGGACATGGAAGTTTCCAGGACACGGATCCGGTAACCCTAAACCTCAACTTGATGATGATAGTTATGTCAACCTCCCGCAACGCTTGAGACGTTACCCGGAGACGCGACGCTGGTCAAGACCGGACGATCGGGTGCGCTCAGGTCGATGGTTGCCACCCCTCCGAGAGGTACCTGGGCCACGATCGAGGCCAGCGCCTGGACCTTGCCCACCAGCTGGTCGGCGTTCCCGAAGACCACGGTGACGTTCCTGGCCCCGGCCGGACCGCTGAGGGTCCCCTCGATCGCGCTGCCGGCACCGGGGCCACCGGCCCCCTCGTGCAGTTGGGCCAGGCCGGCACCGCCGGACGGAGCGCTCAGGTCGCCCAGGGCCGCGCACAGGGCCAGGAGACTCGTCGGCACCGGTGCTCGCCCGCCAGGTACGACGGTCGCGGCGGCGGCACCCGGGGCCGGGGCACCCGAGGCCGAGCCGGCCAGTCCGGGAAGGCCGGGCTGGCGACCGGGCTCGAGGGCCAGGACCCGCCCGGTCTGGTCGATCACCGCCATCTGGCCAGGGCTGCCATCGGCGACCTGGGCCACCGCCGTGCGCTCCACCACGGCCACGTCCACGCTGTCGGGCCACTGGCGGGCGACCGTCGCCCGCAGGACCCAGGGCAGCCGGTCCAGCCGGCGCTCGATCGCCGCCGGATCGAGGCTGATCATGGCCGGGTGGGCCAGCAGGCCTGCCGTCGCCTCCACCTGCCTGGCCGAGTAGTGAGCAGCGCCGTGGACCCCGACGTGGGTAGCGGCGAAGACGGGCGATTCGAGCGCCGCCACGCCGGCGGCGGCGGCGGTCAGGGTGACGGCCAGGGCGACCACCACACGGAGGCGCCGGCGGCCCTCCTGCCGGCGCGCCGAGGTCCACCGGGCTCGCATGAGGGGGTGCACGGAGGGCCGAGCCGGGGTCCGGACCGGGGTCCGGACCGGGGTCCGAGGCGGGGTCCGGGCCGGGGGCTGCGCCGGAGGTATCGGGGGGGGCCCGGTCGGGCCCCGCTGCCTCGAGGTGGTGCTCACCCTGAAGCTCCTGTATAAGGAAAGGCCGTCGGTGCGGCCCCGCCCGGGCCGAAGCCGACCATCTGCACCTCCGTCTCCAGGAATATCCCGAAACGGGACGTGACGGCGTCCTGCACCGTGGTGATCAGACGCCGCAGGTCGTCGGCCGATCCGCCGGCGTCGGCCTGGATGAAGTTGGCGTGCTTGGACGACACGGCGGCAGTGCCGAGCCGGTGGCCCTTCATCCCGGCCGCCTCGACCAGCCAGCCGGCGGACCTGTCCGTCGAGTCGCCGGCCGGATTTACCGAGGCCGGATTTACCGAGGCCGGATTTACCGAGGCCGGATTTACCGAGGCCGGATTTACCGAGGCCGGATTTACCGAGGCCGGATTTACCGAGGCCGGATTTACGAATACAGAGCCGGCGTTTTGGCCCCCTGGCTGGTGGGCCCGCCGCCAGCTGACGATGGCCTCCAGGGCGTGGCGGGCGGCCGCCTTGTCCCCTTCCGCCAGCTCGATCTCGGCGTCGACGACGACGTGGTGGGGGGCGACCGCCGACCGCCGGTACCCGAGGCGGAGAGCGGCGGGGCCGGCGCTGACCAGCGTGCCGGCGGCGGCCAGGTCGGCGTACCGGCAGCCGACCAGCGTGGCGGCGATGTCCGACCCGTGGCCCCCGGCGTTCATCCGGACGGCGCCGCCCACGGACCCTGGGACGCCGACAGCCCACTCGAAGCCGACCAGACCCGCCCCGGCGGTACGGCGGGCCAGGGCGGGCAGGGCCAGGGCGGCGCCGGCCCGCACCCGGTGCCCGTCGATCTGGCACGCCCCGAAGCCGGCCGGATCGAGGAGGACGGCGAGGCCGGGGAAGCCGGCGTCGGAGACCAGCATGTTGGAGCCCCGGCCCACGACGAGCACGGGCAGCCCGGACACGGCCCGAGCCTCGGCGACCCGGCACAGATCCTCGGGCCCCCCGGCGGTGAAGCGCAGGGCCGCCGGGCCGCCGACCCGGTAGGTGGTCAGGGCCCCGAGAGGAGCGAGCCGGAGGGCCCCCGGGCCGAGCACGGCAGCGGCCGAGCCCACGGCGGCGTCGAGATCGGCCCGGTCCCGAGCCGTGTCGGTGGTCACCTTCGCCCGGCCTGTCCGAGCAGCTCGCCGGGCACCACGGTCAGGTCGCCGGCACCGAGGGTCAGGCACAGGTCCCCCGGGCGCAGCAGGGCGCGCAGGGCGTCGACCAGCTCCCGCCGACCGCCGTGGTAGCGCACGTCACTGCCGGGATGGGCGCCGGCCACGGCGTCGGCCACCAGGCGCCCGGTGACACCCGGCCTGGGCGCCTCGCCGGCCGGGTACACGTCGGTGACCACGACGACGTCGGCGTCGGCGAAGGCGTCGGCGAAGTCGGCCCACAGCGCCGCCGTGCGGGAGTACCGGTGGGGCTGGAACACGGCCACGATCCGCCCCCAACCCCCGGCCCGGGCCGCGCCCAGCACGTCTTTCACCTCGCCGGGCAGGTGACCGTAGTCGTCGACGTAGGTGACGCCGTCGAGCTCGCCCCTGAGCTCGAACCGCCGGGCCACCCCCCTGTACCGGCGCAGGGCGCGGCGGGCCTCCTCGAAGCCGGCGCCGGCGGCCATGCCGAGCGCCAGCGCGGCGGTGGCGTTGCGGGCGTTGTGCAGGCCGGGCACGGCCAGGCTGACCCGGCCCAGGCTGGTGCCGTCGTGGACCACGTCGAAGGCGGCGCTGGACCGGCCGGTGACCACGTCGGCCATCCGGTAGGTGGCGCCGGCGGACAGCCCGTAGGTGACCGCCGGGACGGCACAGGCCGCGGCGGCCCGCCGGGCGCCGGGGTCGTCGGCGCAGACCACCGGCGTCGCCGGCACCCGACCGAGGAAGCGGGCAAAGGCGTCCTCGAGGCCAGCCACGCTCCCGTATTGGTCGAGGTGGTCGGCCTCGACGCTGGTGACGACAGCCGACCGTGCCGGCAGCTCGAGGAACGTCCCGTCGCTCTCGTCGGCCTCGACCACCAGCCACTGACCACCGGCGTCCCACGAGCCACCGGCCCCCGTCTCGTCGACCTCGCCGCCGATCACGAACGACGGCCGCAGGCCGGCCTCGGCCAGGATCAGGGCCAGCATCGATGCCGTCGTCGTCTTGCCGTGGGTGCCGGCCACGGCGATGGTCGGCCGGATGGCGCAGATGGCGGCCAGGATCTGGGCGCGGCGCAGGACGGGGACCCCCCGGCGGGCGGCTTCGACCAGCTCGACGTTGGTGGGGGGCACGGCGGTGGAGGCCGTCACCACCTCGGCGCCACCCACCTGGTCTGGATGGTGACCGACATGGATGGCGACGCCCAGTCCGCCCAGGCGCTCGGTGGCCAGCGAGGTCCTGATGTCACTGCCCGTCACCCGGTGGCCCATCTGCGCCAGGACGGTGGCGATGGCACTCATCCCCACCCCGCCGATGCCCACGACGTGCACCCGCCGGGGCTCGACGAGGTCGACGGGACCCTCCTCCTCGCCGGTCCCGGTCCGGCTGGGGTCAGGCACGGGCGTGCCCCTCCACCAGTGCGGCCACGGCCGCCGCCGCCCCCGGGCGGCCCAGCCGGCGAGCAGCGACGGCCATCTCCGCCAGGCGGGCCGGACTGCCGATCAGGGCGTCGAGCTCCCTGGCCAGGCGGTTGGCGTCGCACTCCTCGTCGGGCACGACCACCGCCGCACCCGCCCCCTCGAGATGCCTGGCGTTGCCGGTCTGGTGGTCTCCCGGCGATCCCGGCCGGGGCACCAGCACCGAGGGCAGGCCGACGACGGCCAGCTCGGCCAGGGTTGCGCCCCCGGGGCGGCTGACGACGACGTCGGCCGCCGCGTACAGGAGGTCCATGCGCGACTCGAACCGCACCTGCTGGTAGACCAGCCCGGATCCCTCCGGCCCGGCGGCCAGGCTGTCCCAGTCCCGGGCGCCGACCACGTGGCGCACGGCCACGTCGCGGCGCGACCCCCACAGGGCGGCCAGGGCCACCACCGCCTCGTTGACCCGGCGGGCGCCGAGCGAACCGTTGACGACGGCCACGACGGCGCGATCGGGGGGGAGGTCGAGGGCGGCGCGCGCCGCGGCGCGCCCGGCCGGGCCGCGGTCGACGGCGAGGATCTCGGCGCTGACCGGGTTGCCGGTGAGGACAGCCCGAGGCAGCGCCGTGCCCGCAAAGGAGACGGCCGATGCCCTGGCCACCCGGCCCGCCAGCCGGTTGGCGGCGCCAGGGACGGCGTTCTGCTCGGCGACCACGATGGGCACCCGCCAGGCGAAGGCGGCCAGGGTGGCGGCCACGCTGGCATAGCCCCCCACCGACACCACCACCGCAGGCCGGGTACGGCCCACCAGCACCAGGGCCCGGACCACGGCTCCGGCCAGGCCCGCCGCCGCCCCCACGTTGGCCCACGCCAGACGGCGGACGATGCCCCTGCCCCCCAGGGCGGTCAGGGCGAATCCGGCGGCGGGCACCAGCCGACATTCGAGGCCGCGGCGCGACCCGACGAAGTGGATCGAGGACGCCGGGTGGCCCCGCTCGACGAGGGCCCGCCCGATGGCCAGCGCCGGCACCACGTGGCCCCCGGTGCCACCTCCGGCGATCAGCGCGTAGGCCCGCCGGCGATGCCGGCGCGCCGCTGGCCGCCCGTCCACGGGGTCGGCCGCCTTCATCGCCGCCCCGCCGGAGATCGGGCCACGCTGGCCAGCACGCCCACCGCGAACAGCGAGAACACCAGCGACGACCCCCCGTAGGACACGAAGGGCAACGGCACGCCGGTCACCGGCAGGAGGCCCACCACGGCGCCGATGTTGACCACGGCCTGGACGGCCAGCCAGGCGGTGATGCCGGCAGCCAGAAGGGCTCCGAAGCGGTCCGAGGCCCGGCAGGCGATACGGACCCCCACCGCGGTGAGGGCCACGAACAGACCCACCACCACCAGGCTGCCCACCAGGCCGGTCTCCTCGGCGACCACGGCGAAGATGAAGTCGGTCTGCTGGTTGGGCAGCCATCCCCAGCTCGAGATGCTCGACCCCAGACCCTGCCCCAGGAGACCGCCCGTTCCCATGGACACCAACGATTGCACCTCCTGGTAACCGGTGTTGGAGGGGTCGGCCATCGGATTGAGGAAGGAGGTCATGCGGGCCCAGCGATAGGGGGCGGCCATGGCGAGCACCACGGCGCTGGCGGCGGCGGTCGTCACGAAGCCAATCAGGGCGGGCAGGGGGCAGCCGGCGGCGAACAGCACGGCCAGGGCGATCACGGCCAGGACCAGGGAGGTGCCCATGTCGGGCTGCAGCATCACCAGGACGACCAGGCCGAACACGGCAGCCAGGACCGGCCCTATGCGGTACAGCCACCGGCGCCGGCCGGCCCGGCGGTCGAGGAGGTCGGCGGCGAAGAGGACGAGGGCCAGCTTGGCGAACTCCGAGGGCTGCAGCTGCAGCGACGAGACGCCGAGCCAGCGAGACGCTCCCGACACGCTCACGCCGACGCCGGGGACGAGGACGGCGACCAGGGCGGCGAAGCTGACGGCCATGGCCGGCCGGGCCAGGGCCCGCCAGCGGTGGTAGTCGACGCCCATCGCCACGGCGAAGGCCACGCCGCCGGCGGCCAGCCACATCACCTCCCGGCCGAACCAGTGCCAGGGGGTGCCGTAGGCCCGGATGCTGTCCACCGACGAGGCCGACAGCACCATGACCAGGCCGACCAGGTTCAACAGCCCGACCAGGGTCAGCAGCATCCCCAGGCCGTTTCGCGCCTCTGCGGCAGGAGGCGGGGAAAGGGGGCCGGGCGTGGCCTGCACGCCACGGCTCCCCTCGGGCCGGACCCGCGTCCGGGCCCGGGCGGTCAAGCCGGGCCGGTCAACGAGGGGAATTGCCGTGCGGTTCATCCGCCACCACCTTTCGCCAGGAAGTCTGCGTAGAACGCCCCCAGAGCCGTGGCGGTGAACAGGCCGCCCAGTATCCAGAAACGCACGATCACCGTGGTCTCGGGCCAGCCCAGCAGCTCGAAGTGGTGATGGATGGGAGCCATCCGGAACACCCGCCGGTGGAACAGCCGGAAGCTGCCCACCTGGACTATCACCGACAGGGTCTCCAGGACGAAGAGGCCGCCGATCAGGGGAAGGAGAAGGTCCACGTTGTCCAGCAGGGCGAGGACGGCCACGCCCGCCCCGATGGCCAGCGACCCGGTGTCACCCATGAATATCCGGGCAGGAGCGGCGTTCCACCACAGGAATCCGGCACAGGCGCCGAAGAGGGCCGCGGCCAGGATGGCCTCGTCCAGGGCGGCGGGGTTCCGGTACAGCCCGAAGTGCCTGAACTGGTAGAAGGCCACCACCACGAAGGCCATGAAGCTGAACGCGGACGAGCCGGCGGCCAGGCCGTCGAGGCCGTCGGTCAGGTTGACGGCATTGGTACTGGCGAGGAACGCCATTACGGCGAGCACGCACCATCCCACCGCCCCGAGGGCGATCCCCGGGGAGTTGTACCGGGTGAACGACAGCTGGGTGTCGACGTGCAGGTTGGCCACGCACGCCACGGCGAAGGCGGTGGCGATCACCAGCTGCCCGGCTGCCTTGGCCCGCTTGTTGAGGCCCAGGCTGCGCTGGCGGGTCACCTTGATCCAGTCGTCGGCAAAGCCCACCACGGCGGCCAGGCAGATGGCGGCCAGGCCCACCAGGCCCCGGTTGGTGAAGGTCTCCACGGTGTGGGCCACCCCGTACCCGGCGACCGTGGCCGCCACCAGGGCGATACCGCCCATGGTCGGCGTCCCCGCCTTGGTCAGGTGGTGGTCCGGGCCGTCCTCGCGGATCTGCTGGCCGATCCCCCGCCGGCGTAGGCCCTTGATGAGCAGCGGGGTGGCCAGCAACGACACGACCAGGGAGGTGGCGGCGGCGATGAGGAGCCCGGTCATGGTCGGGCGGGGGCGGGCCCGGACCCGGCGTCGTGGCGCTGGCGGGAGCCGAGTATCCGCTCGAGGTGGAGCCGGGCCACCTCGGCATCGACGAAGGGGATGACCCGGCCGCCCTCGTCCTGCCCGGTCTCGTGGCCCTTCCCGGCGATCAGCACCAGATCGCCGGGCCCGGCCACGCCCAAGGCGGTGCGGATGGCCTCGGAGCGGTCCGCCACCTCCTCCACGTGACCTGGTCCGGCGGCGCCCGCCACCACCTGGTCGATGATCGCCTGGGGGTTCTCGCCCCGGGGGTTGTCGGAGGTCACCACCACCAGGTCGGCCAGGCGGGCCGTCACCTCGCCCATCAGCGGGCGCTTGGCCCGGTCCCGGTCCCCGCCGGCGCCGAAGACGACGATCAGGCGGCCCCTGGCCAGCTGGCGGGCGGCCGTCAGGGCCTGGGCCAGGCCGTCAGGGGTATGGGCGTAGTCCACGACGACGCCGAAGGGCTGGCCGGCGTCGACGGGCTCGAAGCGCCCGTCGATCCTCTTGACCGACGACAGGCCCCTGGCCACCGCGGCGGCGGGCACCCCGAGGGCACCGGCCGCCGCCGCCGCCGCCAGGGCATTGGCCACGTTGAACCGACCGAGCAGGGCCAGCTCGACGGGTTGTCCCTCCCAGGTGAACCGGGACCCCGACGCCGTTACCTCCAGGCCGGCGGCGTCGGCCATGCCGAACGCCCGGGTGGGGGCTCCGGTGGCCAGGGCCGCTTCGAGGAGCCGCGAGCCCAGCTGGTCGTCGGCGTTGACCACCGACACCGCCGCCCGGCGCGGATCGAAGAGCCGGGCCTTGGCTTGGAAGTAGGCCTCCATGGTCCCGTGGTAGTCGAGATGGTCCTGGGTGACGTTGGTCAGCACGGCGGCGGCGAAACGTATGGCCCCGACGCGGTCCTGGTCGAGGGCGTGGGACGAGACCTCCATGACGACCGCCCCGACACCCTGGCGCCGCAGCTCGGCCAGGCGGGCCTGCAGCTCGGGGGCCTCGGGGGTGGTACGGGCCTGGGTCAGGGTCCCGATGGTGGCACTGCGCCACCCGTGGGCCTCGAAGATGGCGGCCAGCAGGGACACCGTGGTGGTCTTGCCGTTGGTACCGGTGACCCCGATCACCTGGATGTGCCGGGAGGGATGGTCCCACAAGGCGTCGGCCAGTGGCCCCAAGGCGGGGCGGACACGGTCGACCACGACCTGGGGCACGGGCAGGTCGAGGTGCCTGTCGACTACCAGGGCCCCGGCCCCGGCGGCCACCGCCGCCGGGGCGAAGGCGTGCCCGTCGTGGGCCCGGCCCGGTATGCAGGCGAAGAGGCTGCCCGGGGTCACCTGCGTCGAGGCGTGGGTCATCCCCTCGACCTCGACCGACCCGTCGCCGTCGATCCGGGGGGCCGGCTCGATCAGCGCGCCGGCCTCCCTTACCAGTGCGTCGAGCCGCACGGCGCCGTCAGGCTCCCTCGACCAAGGCCCAGGCCGATCAGGTCCGGCCGCGGGCCGCAGTCGCCGGGACCGTGGCAGAGGGGACGGTGGTGGCAGAGCGGACGGTGGTGGCGGAGCGGACGGTGGTGGCGGAGCGGACGGTGGTGGCGGAGGGGACGGTGGTGGCGGAGGGGACGGTGGTGGCGGAGCGGACGGTGGTGGCGGAGGGGACGGTGGTGTCTGGGACGGGAGTGGCGGAGGGGACGGTGGTGGCGGAGGGGACGGTGGTGTCTGGGACGGGAGTGGGCAGCGAGCTCGACGGCAGCTCGCCGAAGGGGTTGGCGCCGTTGGTGGTGGCCAGGGGCACGCCGGGAGCCGGTGGCAGCTGCGCCGGCGGCGCCACCCTCAGCACGCCCAGGGCGTCCCGGGCGATGGTGGCAAAGGCGGGCGCCGACGCCGCCGCCCCGTAGTCGGGGGTGTCAAAGATCTGGACCATGGCCGTGACCGCCGGCTTCTCGGCGGGGACGTAGCCGGCGAAGCTGGCCACGTAGTGGCCGGCCTCGTACCCGCCCGCCTGGGGGACCAGGGCGGTACCCGTCTTGCCGGCGACGGTGTAGGCGGGGATGGCCGCCGCCGTCCCGGTGCCGGAGCTGACCACCTGCGTCAGCATGGTGCGCATCTCGTCGGCGACCGTCGGGGAGACGACCCGGTGAGACGCCGGCTGGGGCACCCGGTGGAGGTGGCCGGCGGCATCTATCGTCCCGGTGACCAGGCTCGGAGGCACGTAGACGCCGCCGTTGGCGATCGTGTTGTAGGCGGCCAGCATCTGGATGGCGGTGACGGCGATGCCCTGCCCGGTAGGGACGGTGGCTATCGAGGTTCCTGACCAGTACGACGGCAGGAGGCCCTGGGACTCGCCGGGGAAGCCGACGGCGCTGCGGTGGCCGATGCCGAAGTCGGAGAGGTAGGCCAGCAGCTTGTCCTTGCCCAGCCTCTGGGCGATCTGGATGGTCCCGATGTTGGACGAGTTGGCCAGGATGTCGGTCACCGACCAGTACTCGGTGGGATGGCTCTCGGCGTCGTGGAACGGCACGCCGGCGACCGTGTAGGCGTCTGGGATGGTGAAGTGGTCGGCGGGGACGGTGGTCCCGCTCTGCAGGGCGGCCGACATGGTGATCAGCTTGTTGACCGACCCCGGCTCGTAGACCTCCGTGAACGAGGACGCCGAGGGGGACTCGACCGGCTGGGGCCCGATCACCGGGGGGGTGCCGGCGGGGGGGCCAACCGCCGGGGGGGTGGGGATCACCAGGGGAACGGCCGGGGGCTCGACCATGGTCACCGGCGTGGCCGGGGAGGGCATGGACAGGTTGGCCACGGCCAGGAGCTGACCGCTGCGCGAGTCCATCAGCATGGCGATGCCGCTCTGGCCGTGAGCGGCCACAATGGCCTGGGCCAGGGCCTGCTCCGTCTGGTACTGGAGGGGGCCGTCGATGCTCAACACCACATCCTGGCCGGCCTTGGGGGCCTGGTACTCCTTCAAGCCCCCGGGGATCTGCCCTCCCTGGGGGTCGAGCTCCTCGACCAGCCTGCCCGGGGTGCCGCGGAGGATCCTGTCGTAGCGGGACTCCAGGCCGGACAGGCCGTGGCCGTCGGTACCGACATCACCGAGCAGCGGGAGGGCCAGCTGGCCCGATGGGTGGAACCGCTTGGGCTCCTGGAGGCTGTATATCCCGGGCAGGTCCAGCTTGGCCACGCCGGCGGCCACCGGAGCCGGCTGGGTGCGAGCCAGGTACACGAAGCCGGAGCCCGACGACAGCTGGGTCTGCAGGGTGGCTGGGCTCAGCCCGAGCACGGGGGCGAGAGCGGCGGCCTCGGCCCTCGGATCGGTGACCTGGTGAGGGTCGGCGTAGATGGTGGTCTGAGGCACGGACATGGCCAGCTCGTTCCCGTTGCGGTCGACGACCGCCCCCCGCGGCGCGGCCAGGGTTATGGCGTGGGTCCACTCGGACTGGCCGACCGAGAGGTAGTGCTGGGCGTCGACACCCTGGATGTAGGCCAGCTTGCCGCCGATGGCCACGAAGGCGGCGGCAACCAGCAGCAGCATCCCGAACAGGCGGCGCCTGGTCCGGGCCGGCACGGCCCGCCGGTGACCAGGCCGGCGGGAGCCGCGCCCGGGCTGCCGCGGGGCGGTCAAGGGCTGCCCGCCAGCAGCGACTTGACGACCGGCCAGTCGGCGTCGCCCGCAGGGGCGGCCGGCCCCCCCCCGGCGACCTTTTCGGTGCCAGACGTGGTGGCACTGCCAGGCGCGGTCACCGGGGCGGCGGGTGCTGGCCCGCTGGGGGCCAGGTAGGTCACCGACGCCGGCTCGCGCATGCCGAGCTGGCCCTCGGCGGCGGCGATGATCCGAGCGGGGGCCTCCAGGCGGGCCACCTGGAGGCGCAGCCGCTGGTACTGCTGCGCTTCGGCGGTCACCTTCTTGCTCAAGACGTCCAGGCCGAACTGGCGCTGGGCCAGGACCACGTGCAGGTAGACCAGGCCGAAGGCGGCGGCGGCCAGCACGGCCCCGAGGAGCCCGAGGAGGAGGCGGCGCCGGCGCCGCAGGTCGGCCTGCCGCCGCGATGGCGGGCGGACGACCTTCAGGTGCTTTGGAGGCAGGTGCTGGGGAGGCAGGTGCTGGGGAGGCAGGCGCCGGGGAGGCTGGTCCCGGGGAGGCTGGTCCCGGGGAGGCTGGTCCCGGGGAGGCAGGTCCCGGGCAGGCTGGCGCTGGGAAGGCTGGCGCTGGGAAGGCTGGCGCTGGGGAGGCAGGTCCCGGGGAGACTGGTGCTGGGGAGACTGGTGCTGGGGAGACTGGTGCTGGGGAGGCAGGTGCTGGGGAGGCAGGTGCTGGGGAGGCAGGTGCTGGGGAGGCAGGTGCTGGGGAGGCAGGTGCGGGACCGGGGTGTGGTGGGGACCCTGGCGTTCGGGCAGCAACGCCTCGGCGGTGGCGCTGACCCGGCGCTGCCTGGGCGCGGCCGGGACGGTCGACGTGCTCATCGGTGGACCTGGGTGGGCCGGTCTAGGGCCTCGATGGCCCGCAGCCGGGCGCTGCCGGCCCGGGGGTTGGCCGCCACCTCGGACGGGCTCGGCTTGCGAGCGCCCCGGTTGAGGAGTCGTGCGACCGGCACCGCCCCGCACACGCAGGGCAGGGCGGTTGGGCAGGTGCAGTCCCCGGTGGCCGCCCTGGCGAAGCGGTCCTTGACTACGCGGTCCTCGCCGGAATGGTACGACAGCACCACCAACCGTCCCCCCGGCGCCAGCATGTCGATCACGTCGTCCAGGGCGCCGGGCAGGATCCTGAGCTCGTCGTTCACCGCCACCCGCACCGCTTGGAAGACCCGGCGCGCCGGGTGCCCGCCGTGGCGGCGGGCAGCGGCGGGGATGGCTGCCCGCACCACCTCGGCCAGCTGGGCCGTGGTGTGGATCGGGCGGGCGGCCACCACGGCGGCGGCGATCCGCCGGGCGAAGCGGGTCTCGCCGTGGCCGGCGAACAGGGAGGCCAGGTCGGCCTGGGCCCAACCGTTGACGACCTCGCCGGCACCCGCCGGCGCCGAGGTGTCCATCCTCATGTCGAGGGGGGCGTCGGACCAGTAGCTGAAGCCCCGTTCCGGCCGATCCAGCTGGGGCGAGCTGACCCCCAGGTCAAACAGGGCGCCCGAGAGCCGGGAGGCGCCGGCGGCGCCGGCCACCCTGGAGGCGGCGTCGAATCGGGCCTTGACCACCCGGGCCCGACCTCCGTAGCCAGCGAGGGCGGCGGTCGAGGCGGCGACGGCGTCGGGATCCTGGTCGAGGGCCAGGACGCTGACCTGGGCGGCCGCGTCCAGCACGGCTCGGGCGTGGCCCCCCCCGCCGGCGGTGCCGTCCAGCACCACGCCGGGGGGCACTCCGGCCAGGAGCTCGACCACCTCGGCCACCATCACCGGGATGTGGGAATATTCGTAGGTCCGGCTCATCCGCAGCCCTCCGACCGGCACGCCGTCGGGATTTCTCCCCGATCCGGCAGAGCGGAAGCGGGCGGAGAAGGGGACTCCCACCCCGCCGGTCGAAGGGCTGCGCATGGGCCGGGCGCACGGGCTGCGCATGGGCCGGGCGCACGGGCTGCGCATGGGCCGGGCGCACGGGCTGCGCACGGGCCGGGCGCAGGCACGGGGGGTCACGCGGGCACGCCGGCCTCCGGCTGGGGCGCACCCCTGAAGTCGGCGGCGGAGGGGCCCACCTGCGTCTCCCAGTCGGGCGGATGCCACAGCTCGATCCGGTCGAGGGCACCCACCACCAGCACCTCGGACTCCAGCTGGGCAAACGTACGCAGGTAGCTGGGGATGGCCACCCGGCCCTGCCTGTCCATCTCGACCTCGACCAGGCCGGCCGCCCAGTACCGGGCCACGTTGCGCTCCGCCCTGCCTCGCCCCTGGTGCTCCAGCATCTCGTCGATCTGCTTGGCGAACACGTCGGGCGTCCACAGGGCCAGGCACCCCTCGACGTGCTGGGACAGGTAGGCCACCGTGTCGAAGGCGACGCGAAAGCGAGAGGGCAGGATCACCCGTCCCTTGGCGTCGAGGGAGTGCTGGAACCTCCCGAAGAACATCGCCACGCGTCGTCACTCCACTCCGTCCTCTGTGGGGGCCAGGCTCCTCCCTAGCTCGCCACTTCGCGCCACGATAGACCATTGCTCCCCACCAGGTCAACCCCGGAGCGGCCGGGTAGAGTTGAAATATGGCCGGGCCCAGCAACTGGAACCAGCAGGTGATAGATGAGTTCCGAGCCCGGGGGGGCAGTGTGGGCGGCCAGTTCGAGGGCGCCCCCATGATCCTGCTCCACCACCGCGGGGCCAGGACCGGCACGGACCGGGTCAATCCCCTCGTGTACCAGGAGGTGGACGGCGGCTACGCCGTCTTCGCCTCCAAGGGCGGGGCCCCCACCAACCCGGACTGGTACCACAACCTGCTGGCCCATCCGGCCACCACCGTCGAGGTGGGCGGGGCCACCTACGACGTGAACGCCCGGGTGGCCGAGGGCGAGGAACGGGACCGCATCTGGGCCAAGCAGATGCAGGATGCCCCGGGCTTCGCCGACTACCAGGCCAAGACGGCCCGGCCCATCCCCGTGGTCCTCCTCGAGCGGGCCTGACCCCGGGTTTAACTCTCGGCGCATGCGACGAGGTACGCCTCGGCGAAGTCGATGCGGTCGGTCTCGTAGACCTCGATGGCCCGCAGCATCAGGGCAGGGTCGACGCAGCGGACCGAGTCGAACCCGACCAGGAAGTCCGGCGTCCTGGCCAGCACGGCCCGGTTCCCCTCGACACGGAACACGACTTCGTCGCCCTCCTTGATCCCCAGTGCGTCACGAACGACCGTGGGGACGGTGACCTGCCCTTTCGATGTGACCTTCGCTGGGACATCCACGCCGGCCTCCTTACTGTTGGTCAAGGGCAAGGACAGCTGGTTGTGATGTTGTTGTGCACTAAGGTACCGCTAAGGGGTACCTTAGTGCACAACAAGCATCCTGGTCCGCCCGACGAGCAAGACCTAGAGGCGCTACGACCGGGGTGGTGGACTCTTCGACAGCCTGCTCGACGTCAGGACGGCGAGCGGCAGAGCAGCGATGCGACGGCCTCGACCAGCGCCGGGGCCAGGTGCGAGCCCAGGCCCGTGGTGGTGGCCGCCAGGGCCCGGGCGGCGGCGGACCGCTCGGCGGCGGGGAGGCAGAGCAGCTGGACCAGCTCGGCCGGGTCGGCGTCGAGGAGGGCGGCGCACTGGAACAGGGCGCCTCCCCTCCCCCGTCGCTGCGAGATGCCGACGACTTTGCGACCGCCGATGCTCACCTCGCCGGGGCCGATGCCGGCGAAGCAGATCCGCTCGGCGACGCGCCGGCCGGCGGGCCGGCTGGGCGCCCCCCGCCACACCTCCGCCCCGGGCACCCCGATCCGGTCGAGGGCGGCCGCCCACGCCTCCCCCACCCACCACGCCGCCCGACCGACGTCGTCGAGCCAGCGAGGATCGTCCCGGCCGATGGCGACGTCGACCCACAGGGCCCGGCCCTCGCCGACCATGACGGCGCCCCCCCCGCTGCGCCGCCGCACCACGTCGACCCCCTGCACCGAGGCCTGCCGTCGGTCGACGTCGGAGCCCGGCTGGGTGCTGCCGAGCACTACGGCCGGCGCCGAGGGGTGCTGGAACACCACGGCGGGCGCCTCGGCGCCGGCGCAGAGCAGATCTCCTGCCCTCCCCTCCAGGTGGAGGAGGTGCAGGAGAGGCACGGTGGCCGGCCGGTTCACGCCGACAGGGAGGCGGCGGCCCCTCCGAGGTAGGGCTCCCAGTCGGGCCGGACGGCACCGCTGGCCACCAGACCCCAGGACCGCGCACGGGGGGTTGCCGGCAGCCGGCGGAGCTTCATTCCGCTGTCCTCGAGAAGGCGGTCCCGCTTTCGGGTGTTGCACGGCCGGCAGGCGGCCACCACGTTGTCCCAGGCGTGGACCCCGCCCTTGCTCTTGGGGATCACGTGGTCGATGCTCTCCGCCGAGTCCCCGCAGTACTGGCAGCGGTGGCCGTCACGGGCGAACACGGCCCGGCGGTTGAGGGCGACACGGGCCTGGTAGGGCACCCGCACGTAGTACTCCAGGCGGACCACCGAGGGCTCGACCAGGGTGACCCGCTCCGAGCGGAACAGCGCTCCGGTGGTGTGGACCACCGCGGCCTTCTCGGCCAGGACGAGCATCAAGGCCCGGCGGCTGGGAACCACGCACAGCGGCTCGTACGTCGCGTTCAGGACGAGGGCCCGAGCCATGGGGGCCGGGACCTACCTCAGCCTGCCCCGGCGGGCGGGTATTGGGGGCTCGCGCAGCACGCCCGAGACGTTACCGCGCCAGGTGGCGCATCCGCTCGCACCATTTCGCCACGCCCCCTGGCCACGCCACGCCCCCTGGCCACGCCACGCCCCCTGGCCACGCCACGCCCCCTGGCCACGCCACGCCCCCTGGCCACGCCAGGCACCGTCACCGGCCCCGCCAGCCCACGGCGGCCGCCCCCACCAGCGGCGCGTCGCGGCCCAGCGCGCTAGGCACGATGCGGGCCCCCCGGGAGAAGTCGAGCCGGGCCCGCCTGCCGATCTCGTCCTGGGCAGCGGCGAAAAAGGGTGCTCCGAAGCCCAGCGCCACCGACCCGGCCACCGTGGCCAGTCTCAGGTCCAGCAGGTTGGCCACCGAGGCCACGGCCTGGCCGACCAGCCGGCCGGCACGCTCGACGGTAGCCCGGTCGGCCTCCTCGGGGCGCACCCCGGTGACCGAGGCGATGGCCGGGCCCGACGCCTCCGCCTCCAGGCAGCCCCGTCCGCCGCAGCGGCAGAGCCGGCCGTCGGGGCGGACGACCACGTGGCCGATGTGCCCGGCGTTGCCCGCCGCCCCGTCCAGCAGGCGGCCGTCTACGACGATGCCGGCGCCCACCCCGGTCGAGACCACCATCGACATGTAGTTGCGCTCGCCGGTGGCCGCGCCGCACCAGCCCTCGCCCAGTGCCAGGGCCTTGGCGTCGTTGTCGACGTGGGCCGCCACCCCGCTCAGCTCGGCCAGGCGGGCCCGGAGGGGGAAGTTGCGCCAGGCGGCGAGGTTGAGGGGCGAGACTCTTTCACCTCCTCGGACCATGGGACCACCGCAACCAGCACCGCAGACGACCACGGCGAGCGGGCAGCGGCCCACCAGGTCGGCGAGGGCGGACCAGACCACCTCGGGGTCGGGCGAGGCCGGCGTGGGGGTGCGGTCCGCCCAGTGCAGCCGGCCCTCCGTGTCGACCGCGCCAGCCGCCAGCTTGGTCCCGCCGATGTCGACGGCCAGGGCAAGATCGGCCACTGGCCCGACGCTAGCGGCTGGCCGTGGCAGGCTGGACCGGTGGAAGCGCGAGCGGTGCGCCAGCGTGGCGGGGCCTCGGCGCCGGTCGACGACGGGGTCGGTGACGTCTTCGAGGCCGTCGTGGCCAACGTGGCGCAGCTGATCAAGGGCAAGGAGGACGCCATCCGCATGGCCCTGGTCTGCGTGGCTGCCCAGGGTCATCTTCTGGTCGACGACGTGCCCGGCGTGGGCAAGACGACGCTGGCCAAGGCGCTGGCCCACTCTCTGGGGCTGCGCTGGCAGAGGATCCAGTTCACCCCCGACCTGATGCCGTCGGACGTGACCGGAGTGAGTGTCTACGACCGCAGCAGCGGGGCCTTCACCTTCCGCCCCGGGGGGATCTTCGCCAACGTGGTGCTCGGCGACGAGATCAATCGGGCGTCGCCCAAGACCCAGTCGGCCCTGCTCGAGGCCATGGAGGAGCAGCAGGTCACGGTGGACAGCACCACTCACCGGCTGCCCGACCCGTTCATGGTGATCGCCACCCAGAACCCCCTCGACCACGAGGGCACGTACCCGCTGCCCGAGAGCCAGCTCGACCGGTTCCTCATGCGGATCCGCATGGGCTACCCCGACCGCGGCGCCGAGCTGGCCATGCTCGACCGCCCCGTGTCCGCCGGCGCCGGCGACCTGGCCGCGGTGGCCAACCCGGCCGCGGTGGCCGCCCTGGTCCGGCGGGCCAACGGCATCCATGTGGCCCCGGCCGTCAAGGGCTACATCGTCGACCTGGCCGCCGCCACCCGGCGCCACCCGGCCCTGGCCGTGGGGATGTCACCGCGCGCCGCCCTGGCCCTCCAGCGGGCATCCCGGGCCCTAGCCGCCTCCCGGGGGCGGTCCTACGTGGTGCCCGACGACGTCAAGGCCATGGTCGGGCCGGTGCTGGAGCATCGCCTCCTGCTGTCGCCCGACCCCCAGCGGGCCGGGGGCCGGGTCGCCGACGTGCTCGGCGAGGTGGTCCGGGCAGTGCCCGTCCCCGCCGCTCGGGCTGGTACCTGAGTGGCCGCGTCCGGCGCTGGTGCCCGGGCCGGCATCGCCCTCACCCGGCGGGGGCGGGGCCTCTTGGTGGCGGCCGTGGCGCTGGCCGTGGTGGGCCTGCTGGTGCGGGTGGAGGAGCTGTTTCCCCTGGCCGCGGCAGCCGCCGTCCTGCTGGCGGCCAGCACCGTGTGGGTACGGGCCCGGACCTGGGACCTGGTCACCGATCGCCGGATCGTGCCCCACCGGGTGGGTGCGGGGTCCCCGGCGACCGTGGACCTGGCGCTGCTCAACCGGGGCAGCCGGCGCAGCCCCGTGCTGCAGGCAAGCGACCCCTGCGACGGGGGCCGGCGGGTGGCCCGCTTCGCCGTCGCCCCCCTGGAGCCCGGCGAGATCCGCCGGGCCACGTACCACCTGCCCACCACCAGGCGGGGGGTGCTGGTGCTCGGACCGCTCGAGGTGCGGGCCCATGATCCGTTCGGTCTGGTCCAGGCCGTGCGGCCGGGGGCGGCGGCGGCCACCTTGAGCGTCCACCCCCGCGTGGAGGACCTGGCCGCCTCCACCTGGGAGCTCGGGTCCGGCCGCCTGGCGCCGGCCGGGTCCCCGTCGCGGTCGGCGCCGGGGGACGAGGTCTACGCCCTGCGCGAGTACCGGGTGGGCGACGACCTGCGTCGCGTCCACTGGGCGTCCAGCGCCCACCACGACGACCTGATGATCCGCCAGGAGGAGGTCCCCCTGGCCGGGCGCCTGGCGGTCCTGGCCGACCTGCGCGCCGAGGTCCACAGCGTCGCATCCCTCGAGACCGCCTTGAGCGCGGTGGCCAGCTTGGTGGAGGCGGGCATCCGAGCCGGGACCCAGGTCCGCTGCGTCACCAGCGCTGGGGCCGACTCGGGGTGGGGCGCCGGCGCCGCCCACCGGGGCGCGATCATGGACATCCTGGCCGGCGCCGGAGCTCACGCCGGCGAGGCGGGGCCGTGGCCCGGCGCCGGCAGGGAGCCGGCGGTGCTGGTGACCACGGACGCCTCCGGGCCGGTCGACCTGGCCGGCGACGCCCGGGCGGCCCTGTCGAGGATCGTCCTGGTCCAGCTCGGCACCGGGCCGGCGGGGGTGGCTGGGGGCGACGGAGAGGGCGGCTGGGCCGCGGCGGCCGGGGACGGCCGGGTGGTCAGGGTACCGGTGGGTGGGCCGCTGGGCGCGAACGCCGAGCG
>JBOGGP010000008.1:0-22643 GCA_050744105.1 Acidimicrobiales bacterium | reverse complement strand
CCGGCGCAAATCTCCCTCAGGGCGTCGGCACTGCCCTCGGGCAGCACCATCACCGCCACGCTTGTGGTGACGACCGCCGGGCCGCCAGCCCAGGCATTCGGCAGTGCCGACAGCCAGTTCGTATATTCGGTCGTCGCTTCAGGCGCCGGGGTAGCGGGTGGGGGCGCCGGGCCCACCACGTCGGAGTCGGCGACCATCCCCGGTCTGGTCCCGGGGCAGACCTACCGGGCGTCGGTGGTGGTCATTCCTGCTGGCCATCCGGCAGCGGCAGTCACCCTGACGACTGACCCTTTCAGCCAGACCCTGCCCTGGCCCACCACCCTGGGTATCCAGGTCGCTGCCGCCGTGGCGCCCGACGATCCCAACGCCGGGACCATCACCGCCTCCTTCCCCGGTCTGCCAGCCGTGCCGCTCGCAGCCACCGGCCAGCTCGTCTGTGGATCAGTCGGCCAACCGGTGAGCGGCAAGGTGGACGTCGCCGGCCGGCTGGTGGTGCCGGTCGACCTGACCAGTATCGGGGGCAACTGCAACCTGACGGTGGCGCTCGCCGAGACGACCACCAGTCGCTACGGCGTTCCCTCGCCGCCCCTGGGCATGAACTTCTCGGTCGGCACCCAGGTGGACGCGACCACGTTCTCGCTGGCGTACTCGGAGTCGGGCTTCCTCGGCCTGGACCTGGCCGTCACCGTCAACGGCCAGACAGCCAACGAAGGCGCCAACTGGACGGTGGCCGTGACGTCGCCCCCACCCTGCGCAATTGCCGCCAACGGCGTCCACAGCGCCACCGGCCCGCCCAATCTACCCCTGACCCTCGCCTTGGGGACATGTGACGGTATCAACCTGGGCTCTCCGGCACCCGTGGTGGTAATGGTTTCGTACGACTACCTGGGTGCTCATGTGACATTCCCGGTCAGCACTGCCGGCGCCCCGCCGCCGCCCCCGACCACGCTGCCCCCGACCACCGTGCCCCCGACCACCGTGCCCCCGACCACCACGGTGCCCCCGACCACCACGGTGCCGCCGACCACCGTGCCCCCGACCACCGTGCCCCCGACCACCGTGCCCCCAACCACCGTGCCCCCGACCACCACGGTGCCGCCGACCACCACGCTGCCCCCGATCACCGTCCCCGCGAAGGTGGCGCCGGCCGCCGTCGAGGCCAGGTCGACCGGTGGGCACTGGGCGATCCGGTGAGCGCCGAGCCAGCCGCCGGCCCGACCAGCCCTCCCACCCCGGGGGCGCAGGCCCTGTCGGCGGCCAGCTTCGCCGCCCGCTTCGACAGGCTGGCCACCAACGTGGCCCGGGTCATCCAGGGCAAGGACGGGGTGATCCGCGCCGCCCTAACCTGCGTCGTGGCCGAGGGCCACCTACTGGTCGAGGACGTTCCCGGGGTCGGCAAGACGTCGCTGGCCCGGGCCATCGCCGCCTCGGTGTCCCTGGTATGGAACCGCATCCAGTTTACCCCCGACCTGCTGCCCTCGGACGTGACGGGAGTGTCGGTGTTCGACCAGACCACTTCGGGCTTCTCGTTCCGGCCCGGGCCGATCTTCGCCAACGTGGTGCTGGCCGACGAGATCAACCGTGCCTCGCCCAAGACCCAGTCCGCCTTGCTCGAGGTCATGGAGGAGCGCACGGTCACCACCGACGCCTCCGTGTACCTGGTGCCGCGTCCATTCGTCGTGGTGGCCACGCAGAACCCGATCGACCTGGAAGGCACGTACGCGCTCCCCGAGGCCCAGCTCGACCGCTTCTTGATGCGCCTCAGCGTCGGATACCCCAGCCCCGAGGCCGAGGCGTCGGTCTTGCGCCACGAGAGGGACCGGGAGACAGTCGCCACACTCGAACCGGTCATGACCGGCTCCGACCTGACCACCATGATCGACTACGTCAAGCAGTCGGTGGAGGTTGCTCCTGCCATAGAAAACTACATCGTCTCGCTGTGCGGCCACACCCGCAACGCGCCCGACACTCGCCTGGGCGTGTCGCCTCGTGGCGGTCTGGCCCTTCTCAGAGCGGCCCGGGTGGCCGCCGCCGCGGACGGGCGCACCTACGTGACTCCCGACGACGTCAAGGACATGGCGGCAGCCACCTTTGCCCACCGCATCATCCTCACTCCCGACGCCGAGGTAATGGGTCGAAGCGCCAAGGACGTGGTCGCCCGGATCCTAGCGAGCGTCGCCGTGCCGCGGGTCCTACTACGCTGAGCCCCGCCGACAAGCTCAGCTCCGCCGAGAAGCTCAGCTCCGCCGAGAGTTGACGGGGCGATGAACCGCTTGGGCGCCGGCGCCACCGTCGCCGGCGCCATGCTCGGCGTCGGAGGCTGGCTGGTCGACTGGCCGGCACCGACAGTGCTCGGTCTCGGCCTGCTCGCCCTGTGCGCCTTCACGGCCATCTGGGTGGCGTACCAGCCCCGCGTCAGCCTCGAGCGCCAGGTGGAACCGGCCCGGGTGGAAAAGGGCTCGGCGGCCATCGCCCGGGTACAGGCCACCAACCTCTCCAGGCGCTCCCTGCCTGCCCTCGGCGTCGAGCAGCGCGTCGGCGACGTGCCGGTGCTCATGGCCCTTCCTCGCCTGCGCCGGGGTGAGTCCACGGTTCGCAGCTACCGGCTCCCCACCTCGGTCCGGGGCGAGTTCGAGCTGGGACCGGTCGAGCTCGTCCGGGTCGATCCCTTCGGCCTGTGGCGCCGCGTCCGCCGCCTCGGCACGTCGCAACGCATCGCCGTCCATCCCCGGATCCTCCCCCTCCCCCCCCTCCACTCGGGGCGGTCCCTCAACCTGGAAGGCCCGACCAGCGACGCCTCGCCTCAGGGCAGCATCACGTTCCACCGGTTGCGCGAGTACGTAGCCGGCGACGACCTGAGAACCATCCATTGGCCGTCGACGGCTCGCACCGGGTCGCTCATGGTCCGTCATAACGTCGACACTGCCCAGCCCTACACGGTGGTCCTGCTCGACCTGTCCCCGCCGGTCTACACCCTAGGGACCTTTGAGGAAGCGGTCGACGTCGCCGCCTCGGTACTCTCGGCGGCAGCCGTGGCCATGTCGCCAGTCCAGTTGCGGACTACCGCCGGCAACCGCCTCGGGGGCCTCCGCCAGCGGGACCCGTGGTCGGCCATCGACCATCTGACCGCGGTCACGCCGGTGGCGCAGGGATCGCTGCGGCGGGAGCTGCTCCTCCTGCGAGGAGACCGCGGGGGCAGCGCCCTGGTGGTGGTAACCGGTCGTCTGGACCCCGAGGGGCTGCCCGCCGTCGGCGTCCTGCGGGCAAAGTTCGACCGCCTCATGGTGCTCTCCGTCGTGCCCGAGCTGTCCACCACACCGACGTTCCCCGGAGTGGTGGTGCTGGCCGCCACCAACGCGGACGACCTGTCCCGGTCGTGGCATCGACAGGCCCTCAAGTGAGATCTGCCTCCCGAACCAGCGCGGCTGGCCGATGGCGCTCCCCGCCACTCCCGTCGGCCCGGTGGCTGGCGCCCCGGTGGCTGGCGCCCCGGTGGCTGGCGCCCCGGTGGCTGAGGGTTGCCGGCGCCTCTGCCGTGCCTACCTTCGCCGCCTCCCTGCCCTGGCTGTCCGCGTACCGGGTGGCGGCCCTGCCCGGCATCCTCGCCGGGGCGTCGGTCCTGCCCGTCGTCATCGAAGTCCTGGTCGGCTGGCGCCGGCCTCACCGGTTGATGGTGACCACGGCCTGCTCCCTTGCCGGTCTGGCCGCCTTCCTCGGGATGGTGGTCGGCGCCGGCCCGGGAGCGGTCGCCTCCGGGCTGATCAGGGGCCCAAGCTACCTGGTCACCGACACCCTGCCGCTGGGCGGACCGCGCTCGTTGCTCGGCCCGGCAATCGCCGTCACCTGGACCACCGCGGCGGTCGTCGCCGGCCTCATCGCTCGGGCCCTGGGCCAGCCCGCTCAGGGGGCCGCTCGGGCCCTGGGCCAGCCCGCTCAGGGGGCCGCTCGGGCCCTGGGCCACCTGGCCATGGCCGTCCTCGTCGCATCTTACGTAGGCGCCTACGCAGTGTCGTCGAGCGCGCCGCGCCACGAAGGGATGACCGGTGCGCTGATGCTCGGTGCCATGGCCGCCCTGGCCCTGACGATCAGCCGGATGTCCCCGTCCCCGGTGCCCGCCAGGCGGGTCATGGGGGGGGCCGGCTTTGTCGCCGTGGTGGCCTTGGTGGCCTGGTCGATCGTCCCCGGCCTGCCCGGTCTGGCCAGCCACCAGAAGCGGGCTATCTCCCTGCGTCGCCAGGCTCCCCTGGCCAACCCGATGGCCATCAGCCCGGTCGATGCCATCGCCTCCCTGCGCGACGGTGACCCCAAGGCTGCCCCCCGGACAGTGATGACCGTGACGACCAACGCGCCCTCCACGGGATACCTGGCCATCGCCGACCTCGACCTCTACGACGGCGCCACCTGGTCGTTCGACCGCACGTTCCAGCCGACCGGTGGCCGGGTCCCGGCGCCCCCGCAGGGAACGCCTGGGACCAGCGGCACAGAGGTGCGCCAGGACTACCGGATGGACCGATCCCTCGGCCCCACCCTGCCCTTCGTGGCCTACCTGGACCGCCCGGTCCAGGTGGCGGGCAAGGGGGCCGTCGCCCTCGACGCCGACGCGGTGACGGGCATGGTGGTCCCGGTGCGCCCGGTTGCCGGCGACGCCCGGTACTCCGTCACGTCCGTCGCCCCGGCACGAACCCTGTCGGGACTGCCCGAGTCGACCCGGCTGCAGTCGCCGGCTGGTGATCTGGACAGGCAGATGCCACCCGACACCGGCACCGACATCGGGTCCACCCTCGCCTACCTGGCCAGCCTCACCGGGCAGACCCCGGCGCCGACGGTGTCCTTTCTCGGGGCCATGGTTGCCGCTCTCGGCCGCACCGACCGCCGGATCGACCCCCTCGCCCCTGCGCTGCCCGCCGAGGTCGGCGGGCCAGCGCCCAGGGGCGGCACTTCGTTGTCCGAGGTCATAGCGGCAACCACCATCGCCCGGGAGGCGACGCCCGAGCAGTTTGCCACCCTCTTCGTGGTGGTGGCTCGTTCCCTGGGGGTGGCCGCCCGCCTGGTGACCGGCTTCCGGGTGGCGCCCGCCGACGGCGGGCCGAGAGAGTCCGGCCAGGGCCCGAGCGGCCCTGGGGCAGGGGCCAGGCTGCCGGCCGGCACGTACCGGGTCACCAACCGCGACGCGTGGACCTGGGCCGAGGTCCCCGTGGCCGGGCTCGGCTGGATAGTGGTGGACCCCACGCCGTCGCAGGTGGCCACGGGCCTCCTGCCGTCACCGGTTCCCGCGGCGCTGACCACGCCGACCACCCAGCCCCCCGAGTCCAACGCCGTCGGACGCGGAGGCGGGCACGCCTTGGCGCCGGCGACCCCGATCCACCTGCCGCCGTCGTCGCCGCCATCGCTGCTCGTCGCCTTGTGGGGCATCGCCGGGGCCACCCTGGCGGCCATCGCCATCGTGCTCGGGGTGCCCGCCGGGCGGCGCCGGACCAGGCGGTGGCGCCGGCGACGCGGTCGTCCCGAGGAAATGGCGGTCGGTGCCTGGCTCGAGCTGCTCGACGACCTCAACCGGGCCGGCTTGCAGCCCAGCGGGGCCGCCACCAGCAAGGAGGTGGCGGACCTGGCTGGCCAGAGCTGGGGACCAGCAATGGCCGCTCCGGTGCAGCGGGTCGGAAGCCTTGCCGATCAGGCGCTCTGCTCCCAGCGCTCGGGATTGGACGCCGACACCGCCGTGACCGCATGGAACGATTGCGAGACGGTCCGCCTGGAAGTCCGCAGGCAGTCGTCGATTGCCCAGCGGGCCCGCGGCGCGCTCCACGTGGGCACCCAACCTCCCCGACCAGTGGCGTAGGATCGTCTCCACGTTCCGGCGCAGGAGGATGCACCCAGAGGCGAGCGCCACGTTCCCCGGCTACGCGTCGGTCGTCGAGATCAGCAGCGGGCCGTTTGCGTCGGTCTACCACGCCGTCGAGATCTCGACCCATCGCAGGGTGGCCCTCGAGATGCTGCACGTGCCCGCCCAGCTGCCCTACGTGACCGAGGCCTTCGCCAGGGAGGTAAAGGCCCTCGCCGCCCTCAGCTCCCATCCGAATATCGTCACCCTGTACGCCACTGTCACCACGCCCGACTCGCGGCCGGTCCTCGTCCTCGAGCTCTGCTCCGGATCGGTCGCCGACCGCCTGGCTCGCTCCGGCCCGCTGCCGGCACCCGAGGTCGTATCCATCGGGATCAAGGTGGCCGCCGCCCTCGAGTGCGCACACCGTGGCGGCCTGCTCCACGGCGAGGTCAGGCCGGGGAATGTGCTCCTGACCGCCTTCGGGGAACCGGCCCTGGCCGATTTCGGTGTAGCCGCTCTGCGCGGTGCCGGGCGACCGGCCGGTGACGTCCCCGGCTCGGCCGCTGTCCACACCCCACCAGAGATCCTGGAGGGCAACGACCCGTCGCCTCAGACCGACGTCTACGGGCTGGCGTCGACGCTCTACGAGCTGGCCGCCGGCCGGGCACCATTCTCGGCCTTCGAGGCAGAGTCCCCGGCGTCGGTCGCCCTGCGCATCCTACGGGACCCGGCGCCCCCACTGACCGCCGACGGGGTGCCCTCAGCCCTCAGCGAGGTGCTGCTGCGGGCGCTGTCGAAGGTCCCCGGCGACCGGCAGGCCTCGGCGGGGGCGATGGTGGTCGCCCTGCGGATGATCGAGGACGCTGGCGGGTGGCCGCCCACCCCCTACACCCATTGGGAGGGCGAGCCGCAACTCCCTCCCTCGACCACGGTGCCCACCTCGACCACGGTGCCCACCTCGACCACGGTGCCCACCTCGACCACGGTGCCGGCGCAGGGCGGTAGCGGGCCATTGGTCGAGACTGACTCGACCTCTAGGAAGCTGCCACCGAGCCGAGGCCCGTCGGTCATCCAGCCTGTCCAACCGGCGCGCAACCTGGTGTGGCCCAAGGTGGTGGCGCCCCGGGTCATGCGGAATCCGTACCTCCCCGGGCCGCCAGTCGGCCGCCCCACCCCCAAAGGCGTGGGCCGGCCCGTCCTCCTCCGATCACCCGAGCGGCCGCAGCCCCCCTCAGAAGCGCCCGTACCAGCGCCTGCGGCTCCCGGCACTCCCCCCTCGGGCGATGCCAAAGCCGATCAGCCAGAACAGGAACACAATGACGGCAATCCACCAGAGGGCGTGAAGAGCGAACCCCAGGCCCCCTAGGAGTAACGCCAGCACCAGCACCACGAGGATTACTCCCATTGCTTTCCCTTTCGATGCGAACAGCGGATGCCCGCATCTGTACCCATCAGGGCGGCTATCCACTCGTCGCCGTTCGGGACGCCGGGGCCGGGCGAGGCGCCCCCGGGTAGCTACAGTACCGCCGAGAGATCGCTCGACGGGCCCGGAGCCGCCCATCCAGCCGGCGAGCAAGGAGCCCACATTGACCGATGGACCAGGGGAGCCGGGTACCTCCTTCGCCGGCCTCGGCCTGAGGGCGGAGTTGCTCGGCGCCCTGTCAGAGCTCGGCTACGAGGAGCCCACCCGGATCCAGGCCGCCGCCGTCCCTCCCCTGCTGGCCGGGCGGGACCTCATCGGGCAGGCGGCGACAGGTACCGGCAAGACGGCGGCGTTCGCCCTGCCCGCTCTCCAGATGCTGGCCGTCGGCGGCGGAGCGGGAGGGCCCGCCGGCCTGGTCCTCGTGCCCACCCGGGAGCTGGCCGTGCAGGTCTGCCAGGCGGTCCACCGCTACGGCCGGGGGCTGGGGGCCAGGGTGGTGCCCATCTACGGCGGTCAACCAATCGGTCGGCAGCTCCGGGCCCTCGACGCTGGGGTTGACGTGGTGGTGGCTACGCCGGGCCGGGCCCTCGACCACGTCGGAAGGGGGACCCTGGCCCTGGGCGACCTGCGCCTCCTGGTGCTCGACGAGGCCGACGAGATGCTCGACATGGGGTTCGCCGAGGACATCGAGGCGATCCTTGCCGCCGCACCGGCGGATCGCCAGACTGTCCTGTTCTCCGCCACCATCCCCGCCCGTATCGACGGGATCGCCCGGCGGCACCTCCACGACCCTGTCCGGATCCGCATAGACGACGGGGAGCCGTCCGCGGGCGGGGTACCGCTGGTCCGCCAACGCGCCCACCTGGTCCAGCGGGCCCACAAGCCCGCCGCCCTGGGCCGGGTGCTCGACATCGAGGCGCCGGCCGCCGCTCTCGTGTTCTGCCGTACCAGGGACGAGGTCGACTCGCTGGCGGAGATCCTCAACGGCCGCGGCTACCGGGCCGAGGCCCTCCACGGCGGCATGAGCCAGGAGCAGCGCGACCGGGTGATGGGCAGGCTGCGCAGCGGCTCGGCCGAGCTGCTCCTGGCCACTGACGTGGCCGCCAGGGGGCTCGACATCGACCAGCTCAGCCATGTCGTCAACTACGACGTCCCCGCCTCGGCGGACTCCTACGTGCACCGGATCGGCCGGGTGGGCCGTGCCGGGCGGGAGGGCGTGGCCATTACCCTGGCCGAGCCCAGGGAGCACCGGATGCTGAAGACCATCGAGCGGGCTACCGGCCGCAAGATCCCGGTCGAGAAGATCCCGACCGTCGCCGACCTCGCCGCCCGGCGGATGGAGCTCACCCGGGCCGCCCTGCGCGAATGCCTGTCCGAGGACGACCTCGACAGCTACCGGGTCGTCGTGGAGTCGCTGGCCGACGAGTTCGAGGTGATGGAGATCGCCCTGGCCGCCGTCAAGCTGGCCAACCGGGCAACCAGCGCCACCGCCCCGCCCGAGGGCGAGATTCCCGAGCCCCCCGTCCGGCCTACGCCCGCGCCGGCGCGGCCAGGCCGGCGGGTGGTGGACCAGGGGGCGATGGCCCGCCTGTGGATCGGCGCCGGGCGCGAGGCGGGGATCCGTCCCCAGGATCTGGTCGGGGCCATCACCGGGGAGGCCGGCCTCGCCGGTCGGGAGGTCGGCGCCATAGACATCTCGGCCCGCTTCTCCCTGGTGGATGTGCCCGAGACCTCCGCCGAAGCGGTGATCGTCGCCCTGCGCAGGACGTCCATCAAGGGCCGGCGCCCCGCCGTCCGGCGTGACATCGACCGGTCAGGGGGAGCGCGCCAAGCCCGGCCGCGTGACATCGACCGGTCAGGGGGAGCGCGCCCGGCCCGGCGCCCCGGACCGGACCGGCACCGGTGAGCCGATGGCGCCGAGCACCTCGTCGAACGCGTCCAGGCTGTGGCCGCTGACGGAGTTGTCGACGTGGGGCAAGGCCGCCGCCATGCCCGAGGTCAGGGGCTCGAAGCCGGGAGCGGCCTTGCGGGGGTTTACCCAGACCACCCGGTGGGCCAGGCGGTAAAGGGCGGCCATCTCCCGCGCCAGCAGGGACGGGTCACCGCGGTCCCACCCGTCGGAGAGGATGACGACCACCGCGCCGCGAGCCACTCCCCGCCGGCCGTAGCGATCGTTGAAGGACTTGACGGCGGCACCGATGCGGGTCCCCCCCGACCCGTCGGGCGCCGCCCGACCGGCCCGGACCAGCGCCTGGTCCGGCGGCGCCGACCGCAGGGCCCTGGTCAGGCGGGTCAGGCGGGTGGCGAAGACGAAAGCCTCGGCCCGGCCACCCGCCACCCCGGACAGCATCAGGTGGAGGTAGGCACGGGCATAGGGCTCCATGGACCCCGAGACGTCACAGATGAGGACCAGGCGGCGCGGCCGGCATCGAGGCCGCCGGCGCACTGCCACCAAGGGCTCACCGCCGCTGCGCCGGGCCCGGTGCAGGGTGGCCCGTACGTCCAGGTCCGGCCCACCGGTCGAGGGGGCCCACCGCCGGCTCGACCGGGGGGGCGTGGCAAAGACCAGGCGGGCCGTCAGCGCCCGCAGGGCCAGGAGGTCCTCGGCGCTGAAGGTGGCAAAGTCCTTGGTCCCCAGCCGCTCGGTGGCGGCGAAGGCGGCCAGCGCCGCGTCCGGCCCGGTGGCCGTCCCACCCTCTCCGGCATCGGTGCCGGCGACGGCCGGCCGGGGCCCGTCGATGTAGTCCAGGTCGGTGAGGCCGTTGATGTCGATAAGCGTCTCGGGCCGGGCCAGGCGCAACTTCATCATGGGCAGCAGGCTGTGGCCCCCGGCCAGCAGCCGGGCCCTCGGGGCCGTGGCGGTCCAACAGGCTGATGGCCTGCTCGACGCTCGACGCCCGCTCGTAATCGAACGGGGCTGGTACCTGCATTCAGAATCCCCCCTGATCTCAAAGGCACGGGCGCGGCGCTCCCGCCACGCCGGACGATCTTGGCGCGCGCCGGCCCCCCGTCAACCGGCGCCGGTGTCCCACCACAGGGTCGTCACCGCGCTGGTGAACGCGCTGGTCTGGGCCAGGGCGGCCAGCGCCGCGCTCACCTCGGGCTGGCGCTCGGCGGGGAGGCACAGCCGGCGCCGGACGAAGGCGGCGTAGGCGTCGTCGCCGACGCCCCGCACCACCGGCCGGACCTGGTGGGCCAGCCCCGGTGCCCATCCGGCCTCCCGGACGACCTCGACGAAGAGGTCCGAGGTGGGCTCGTCGGGCCGGTCCAGGTCCCAGAACTGCCTCCACAGGGGGGTCATGGGCGAGGTCGGGTGGACGTCGGTCAGCTCCACCACCACCCGCCGGCGAGCGGCCGCGGCCAGGGCGGCGACGAACGGCCCGATGGCGGCGACGTTGTAGACGACGTGGTGGCACACGACGACGTCGGCGGTCCCCGCCTGGGCCGCCACCTCCGGCCACCGCCCGGCGACCTCCCGGTGCTCCACGCCGGCGGCGACGGCGGCCTCGGCGAAGTTGGCGAGCATCCCCGATGACTGGTCCACCCCGGTCACTGCTGTCGCCGGCGGGACCAGCGCCATGCCGGCCGCCCCTCCCCCGCACCCCACGTCGAGGACGCTCGGGCCCCGCCCAGCCGGCGCCGCGCCCCCGAGGGCGGCGAGGGCCTCCAGGGCCGACCGGCGGGACGCGCTGTCCGGGGGGGACGGCCGGACCGAGACCCGGAACATCTCGGGCGGCAGGCCCCAGGGCGGCTCGGGGGCGGCAGCCATGATCTCGTCGGGGATGGCCCACCGTCCCAGGGCCTCCGCCCACCGCCTGGCCGCCCCCCCCTCCATCGACCCCTGACCCTACCCTCCCCAGCCAGACGGCGGGCTGACGGCGTCGGTGACCGGTCAGCCGCCCGGCCCCCGGGGTCAGGTAGGCGTACCCGGGCGGCTCCTCAGCCGTCCACCCGGCGGCCCTTGCCCACGGCGACGATCCCGCTCGGCGTGACCGTGAAGCCCCGGGCCCGGTCCCGGTCGTGGTCGACGCCCACCTGAGCCCCCGTGGCCACCCTCACGTTCTTGTCCAGGATGGCCCCCCTCACCACCGCTCCCTCGCCGATCGAGACCTGGTGCATCAGCACGGACTGGCCCACGCTCGAGCCCGCGCCCATGGCCACCCCGGGGAACAGCACCGACCGGTCCACCGAGGCGTCGGAGACCACCACTCCTTGGGTCAGCAGCGAGTCGACCACACGGCTGCGGTGGTGGACCACCTTGGCCGGAGGCAACGGGGTCGACAGCGTGTGGATGGGCCACGCCAGGTTGTACAGGTTGAACACCGGGTGCACCGACACCAGATCCATCGTCGCCTCGTAGTAGGCATCGAGGGTGCCCACGTCACGCCAGTAGCCCCGGTCGCGCGCCGTCGCCCCCGGCACCTCGTTGTCACGGAAGTCGTACACCGAGCAGTCCCCTCGGGCCACCAGGGCAGGGACGATCGAGCCGCCCATGTCGTGCGCCGACGACTCGTCGCCGGCGTCGGCGCGGACGGCGTCCACCAGGGCGTCAGCCGAAAAGCAGTAGTTGCCCATCGACGCGAAGACCTCGTCGGGAGCATCGGCTAGGCCCCGGGCGTCGGTCGGCTTCTCCCTGAACCCGGTGACCCGGTGGGTCCCGTCGGTCTCTATGACCCCGAACTGGGGAGCCTCCGCCCGCGGGGCGCGGATACCGGCCACGGTAACGGCGTTGCCGCTGTCGACGTGCTGGCGCACCATCTGGCCCGGGTCCATCCGGTAGATGTGGTCGGCGCCCATTACCAGCACGTAGTCGGGCTTCTCGTCGTATATCAGGTTGAGGCTCTGGTAGACGGCATCGGCCGAGCCCTGGAACCAGCGTGGGCCGAGGCGCTGCTGGGCCGGCACGGTGGCCACGTACTCGTCGAGAAGGGCGGACATCCTCCAGGTCGTCGTCACGTGCCGGTCGAGGCTCTCGCTCTTGTACTGGGTCAGCACGACCACCTTGCGGTACCCGCCGTTGACCAGGTTGGAGAGGACGAAGTCGACGATCCGGTAGCTTCCCCCGAACGGCACCGCCGGCTTGGCCCGGTCGTCGGTCAGGGGGGCCAGCCGGGTGCCCTTGCCGCCGGCCAGCACGATCGCCAGCACCCGATCGTTTCGCCTAGTTGCAGCCATTCCGGCTCCCATGTCTGTCGCTGACTGTCAGACAGTTGCTCCTAGCCAGGACCACCCGTCCTGGCGTGCCGTATCCTCGACATGGAATGAAGGTGGCCCTGCTCACCCGAGAGTACCCACCCGAGGTGTACGGGGGGGCCGGCGTCCACGTGGAGCACCTGGCCCGGGCGCTGTCGCCGCTGTGCGACGTGAGCGTCGAGTGCTTCGGATCGGACCGGGCCGGTGCCCGCGCCCACCGGCCCGACCCGCTGCTCGCCGGGGGCAACGCCGCCCTGGCCGCCCTCTCGGTCGACCTGCGCATGGCGGCCGCCGTCGACGCCGGGATCGCCCACTCCCACACCTGGTACGCCAACCTGGCCGGCCACCTGGCCAAGCTCCTGGCCGGCATCCCCCACGTGGTGACCAGCCACAGCCTCGAACCTCGGCGCCCGTGGAAGGCGGAGCAGCTTGGCGGTGGGTACGCCGTCGCCACGTGGGCCGAGAAGGTCTCCCTGGAGTCGGCCGACGCGGTGATCGCGGTGTCGGCGGCCATGAGGGACGACCTGCTGGCCTGCTATCCAGCCGTCGACGCCGGAAGGGTCTCGGTGATCCACAACGGCATAGACACCGATGCGTACCGGCCCGACCGCGCCACAGACGTCCTCGAGCGTCGAGGCATCGACCCGGGCCGGCCGAGCGTCGTCTTCGTAGGCCGCATCACCCGCCAGAAGGGCCTTGCCCATCTCCTCGACGCCGCCCGCCACCTCGACGCCGGCGCGCAGCTGGTCCTGTGCGCCGGGGCACCCGACACCCCTGCCCTCGGCGCCGAGATCGCCGGCGCCGTGCACCGTCTGGGGCAGCGCCGGGCTGGTGTGACCTGGATCGCCGACATGCTGCCGCGCCACCAGGTGGTCCAGATCCTCTCCCACGCCGCCGTCTTTGCCTGCCCCTCCATCTACGAGCCGCTCGGCCTGGTCAACCTCGAGGCCATGGCCTGCGAGACCGCAGTGGTGGCAACCGCCACCGGGGGCATCCCCGAGGTGGTGGCCGACGGGCAGACCGGCCTGCTCGTGCCCGTCGACCAGGCCGGCCCCGGGGCCCCGCCCGACGATCCCGAGCGCTTCGCCGCCGACATGGCCGACCGGATCAACACGCTCCTGGGCGACCCCGACCGGGCCGTCGAGATGGGCCGGGCCGGGCGGCGCCGGGCCGTGGCCGAGTTTAGCTGGGACGTCGTCGCCTCCCGGACCCACGACCTATACCGCGCTGTGCTGGCCTGATAAAACCGCAGGTTGCGGACCGAGCGCGGCTCCCGCAGGTCGGGTTTTGCCCGCAGTGTTACCTCGGACTCAGGTGGGTCTCAGGTTGGACCGACAAAATGTCGGCATGGACCCGGCACCCGCGTCCCGCACGAGCAGGTGACCGCCGCCGTCCGTTCCCCCCGCCGCTCCGGCGGGGGCACTCCTCGCTACACCCGACCGGGCCCCGCCGCCCACCTCGGCCAGTCGGGGCGGGAGGGCGCGGTCGCCGCCGCGGTCGCCGCCGGCGCCGGCCTCGTCTGCCTGCTGTGGTGGCGGGACAATGCGTCGGCGTCTGTCCACGGTCTCGGACCGTGGCTGACCTCGGCCGGACGGGTCACCGGCCTGGTCGGCACCTACCTGGTGCTCGTCGAGGTCCTCCTCATGAGCCGGGTGGCGTGGCTGGACCGCCTGGTGGGAATGGATCGCCTGGCGGTCTGGCACCGCCGCAACGGCGAGTACAGCATCGGCCTGCTCCTCGCCCACGCCGTGCTCACCATCTGGGGCTACGCCGTCACCGCCCACACCAACGTGGTGGGCGAGACCAGCACGGTTGTCTTCTCCTACCCCGACATGCTGGCCGCCACGGTGGGCCTCGGCCTCCTGACCCTGGTCGGCGTCCTGTCCGCCCGCAAGGTGCGAAGCCGGGTCAGCTACCACACCTGGTACTTCATCCACCTCTACACCTACGTGGCGCTGGCCCTCTCCTTTGCCCACCAGTTCTCCACGGGGGTGGACTTCGCCACCCATCCGCTCAACCGGGCGGTGTGGATCGCCATGTACGCCCTGGTCGGCGCCCTGATCCTCGGCTACCGGGTGGGAAAGCCGGTCCGAGACACGTGGCGACACCGGCTGCGAGTGGCCAGCGTGGTGAGCGAGGGGGCTGGCCTCACCTCCATCTACCTGAGCGGCGACCGGTTGGACGAGCTCGAGCCGAGCGCCGGCCAGTTCTTCATGTGGCGGTTCCTGACCAGGGAAGGGTGGTGGCAGGCCCACCCGTTCTCACTGTCGGCCGCACCCAACGGTCAGTGGCTGCGGATCACCGTGAAGGATCTGGGCGACCACACCACTGGGCTGCGCCGACTCGGCAACGGGACCAGGGTCATGGCCGAAGGGCCCTACGGATCGTTCACCGGGGCCCGCCGGACCCGCAAGAAGGTGCTGCTGATCGCCGGCGGCGTGGGCATCACCCCCCTGCGCGCCCTCTTCGAGTCCCTTCCCGGCGGGCCGGGGGACCTCAGCCTGATCTACCGGGCCAGCTCTGCCGACGGCGTCGCCTTCGGCCCCGAGCTGGAGGCGATCGCCAGTGCCCGGCGCTGCCGGGTCCACTTCCTGCTCGGGCCGACCCGGGCCCATCCCGAGTACCTGAGCGCCCGCCACCTCCTCCGACTGGTGCCCGACGTGGCCCGGCGCGACGTCTTCCTCTGCGGGCCGCCGGACATGGCCCAGGCCACGATGTGGGCGCTACACCAGCTGGACGTCCCCCGCCGCCACATCCACCGTGAGAACTTCGAGCTCTAGGTAGGTAGGTAGGTGACATGAAACGAGCCCTCCTCGCCACCGCCGGCACGGCCGCTGGTCTGGTCGCCCTCCTGACCTACAAGTCGTCGGGCACCACCCCTCCGGCCCAGGTGGCCGTCGGGCCGCCCTCGTCCAGCACCTCCCAGCCGTCCAGCCCCTCCCAGCCGTCCAGCCCCTCCCAGCCGTCCAGCCCCTCCCGGCCGTCCCCCACCTCGCCGGCCACGGCGGCGCCGACCACGGTCCCGGCCACCAACCGGTCGGCCACCGGGTCCGACGTGGTGTACCGCTACGGCGACATACAGATCCAGGTCATGACCAGCGCCGGCCACATCGTGAGGATCTCGATCCCCCGGGAGTCGGCCACCGATCCCCGCTCGCAGCTGATCAACTCACAGGCCATCCCGCTGCTGACCCAGGAGGCCATGGCCGCCCAGAGCCTCAACTTCGACGTAATCTCGGGGGCCACCTTCACCAGCGATGCCTTTGCCCGGGCCTTCCAGTCGGCCCTGGGCAAGGCCGGGATCTGACCGGTGCGACACGCCGAGGCGGTGATGGGCACCGTCTTCAGCATCGAATTGCGGGGCGCGGAGGGTCAGGTAGATGCCACCGATGCGGTCGGCGACGTGGTGGAGTGGCTCCACTGGGTGGATCGGACCTTCAGCACCTACAAGGGTGACAGCCAGATATGCAGGCTCGACCGTGGGGAGCTCACGCTCGACGAGTGCCATCCCCACGTCCAGGCCGTGCTGGACCAGGCCGAAGCCCTCAGAGGTGCCACCGGCGGGTATTTCGACGTGCGGGCCAGCGGCGGCCTCGATCCTTCCGGTCTGGTCAAGGGGTGGTCGATCGAGGTGGCCTCGGCCCGGCTGGCCGGCTCCGGGTGGCCGCACCACCTCGTCGACGGAGGCGGCGACGTCAGGCTTCGCCGCCACCCCGGAGCCGACCACCCGCAGCCGTGGCGGGTGGCCCTGCGGCACCCCTTCGACCTCGGCTCCTGCTGCGCCGTCCTGGAGATGGCGGAGGGAGCCGTGGCCACCTCCGGCACCTACGAGCGGGGGTTCCACGTCATGGATCCCCACCGGGGGCGGGCGGTCACCGATACCGTCGCCCTTACCGTGGTCGGGCCCGACCTGGCCGTCGCCGACGCCTACGCCACCGCCGGCCTGGCCATGGGCCTCGACGCGCCGGATTGGCTGGGTGAGCTGGACGGGTACGAGGCGTACCTGGTCGACGCCGGGGGGGGAGCATGGGAGACGCCCGGCTTCGACCGGCTCCGGGCCGGCGCCTGAGGTCACCCGGGCCCCCGCCCGCCGACCCCGGTCGGGTCGGGTCAGCGGCGGGATCAACGGCGGGATCAGCGGACGGCTTCGGCCTCGATCTCCACCCGCCAGGCCGGGTCGAGGAGCGCGGCCACCACCACCAGGGTGGCGACCGGCGGGTGCTGGCCGAAGACCTCGGCGTGCACCGCGCCCACGGCGGTGGCCTCGGCCGTATCGACCAGGTAGATCCGGGTCCGGACGACGCCGGCCAGGCTGGCGCCCAGCTCCTCCAGCGCCGTGCCCACGATCTCCAGGCACCGCCGGGCCTGTGCTGGCGCGCCCGGCTCGACGCGGCCGTCGGGCCAGATCGGCGCCGTGCCCGCCACCAGGATCCGCTCCCCTACCCGCAGGGCACGGCAGAACCCGATCTGCTCCTCGAAGGGCGAGCCGCTCCGGACCCGCTGGTCGACCACCACACCGGCAACCTAACCGGCGCCGCCGGCAGAGGGCGGCACTGGTGTCGAGCGGCACTGGTGTCGAGCGGCACTGGTGTCGAGCGGCACGGGTGGCTACGGCCATGACCCTTTCCTCACACATTCACCGCCTGCCCTTCACGGGCAGCGGTCATCCTGGAGCGACACCGGATGCTCGCCTGAAAGGAAGCACGTCCAATGAGCCTGTTCGTATCCACAAGGAGGAAGGTCGCATTCGGGGCCGTAGGCGCCCTGGCCGCCGTCGGTCTGGGCGGCACGGCCTATGCCGCCACCACCTCGTCGGGGTCTCCAGGCCCGACCGCCGGGGCCGCCACGCCGGCTGCCCACGCCCACCACCGGGCCCGGTCGCTCGTCGCACGCAGCGACCATGCCACCATCGAGGTTAAGGTCAAGGGCCACTGGGTCACATACACCCTCGACCGGGGCCAGGTGAGCGCCGTCAGCCCCACGTCGATCACGCTGGCCCGCCCCGACGGCCAGTCGGTCACCGACGCCATCACCTCGACCACCAAGCTTCGGGGGGTCACGTCGGAGCCGGCCATCCAGCAGGGCAAGCCGGCTCTGGTCGTCTCCACCAACGGGGACGCGGTGCGCATCCACCAGGCCGTCAAGTGATCCCCGGGCGCGCCGCGAGCTTCTCGTCATAGCTTGGACGTGTCACCGAGCAAGGGCACCCACGAAGACGATGACTCCCCCCGGTGGCGCCGGCCACCTGGCGCCGCTGTGCGATCGTCCTTCATAACCGTAGGACCGGGCTGCTGCGGGCCGCGGTCCCCGTCCTGGACGGTTCTGTGTCCTGGACGGTTCTGTGTCCTGGACGGTGCTATTTCCTGAGCGGATCCGCTCCGACGAAAACGATGGCCGCCCCGTCGTTTGGACGGATCCAGCCGTTTGGACGGATCGTGCCGCTATGGCGTCGAAAACGTCCAAAGGGCTGGATCCGTCCAAATCTCGGCCGGGGTGGCCCGTGGCGCTGACCGGTGGCGCCGGCCCGTGCCCGGTGGCCGGGCTGGGCGCCGGGCGGCCTTGGGGAGGCGTCGGTGGCCGGGCCGACGAGCGGTCAGTGTTGATCAGGCCGCGGGAGCCAGTCCCTCCCGCTCGTCGAGGAAGGCCCACCACGCCTGGGCCGCCCGCCGGCCGGCGCCGGCGACCGCCGGATCACCCGAGGGGACGGCTGCGAGGGCCCACTCGCCGTGGCGTTGGTCGACCCGTGAGTGATGGTGCCAGAAGGAGACGGCGTGGCCGTCGAGCCCGTGGTGGGTCGACAGGCCGTCGGCCTTGAGGTGGGCGACCTCTGCCGACTGGGCCTCGTAGGCGGCGAAACCGGCGAGGGCCCAGGCCGGCGCCTCGGCCAGGAGCTCCTCGTATGTGCCGAGCAGGGCAGTCATGGCGACCGAGGGGGCATCGGGGCCGGCGCCCACGGCCGCGGCGAAGCGATCGAAGAGGTCGACGTGGGCGAGGGGATCACCCAGCTCGTCGGCCAGGTTGGCGGTGACCAGCTCCCGGGCCGGGCCGGGTGGCAGGGCAGCAGCCAGGCGGGCCAGGAATTCGGGGAGGTAGGCCTCGAAGTGGCGGTACTGGGCCGCATAGAGGGCAAGCTCGACCTTCGACACGCCCCCGTCCTCCCAGCGCCGGTAGAACGGGTGCTGGACCAACCTTCGTCCACCGAGAGCGGTGTCGAGGAAATCGCTCGGTTCTTGGGGCTCCATCGCCGAGACGCTAACCGAACGCCAGCCGGGGATCCCCCACCGATGGGTGGGGGCAGTTCCCCCGCAGTGGCTGCTGGTGCCCCCGACGGGGGGCTCAGGCGCCGCCGGTGGTGGGTGGCGCCGTGCTGGTGCCCGGATGGGGGCACGGCCTGCCCGTCGCCGGCTGCGTCGCCGGCTGGGTGGCCGAAGGCGAGGTCGACGGGGTGGTTGCGGCCGGCGTCGAGCCGGTGGAGCCCGAGGTGGCCGCCGAGGCCACGCCGGCGACGCCCAGGCCGAGGCCCATGGATCCGGCGGCGATCCCTAGGGCCACCAGTGGTTTACTCAGTTTCATCTCTTCCCTTCTCTCTGAGGCCTCTCTCTAACTAACTAAAGCCTCCCTCTCTGACCGGCCTCGACGGCCGGGGGCGGTCCTCGACGACCGCACCCACATCACAGCGGGCCAACCTGCCGTCCGGCTGTGAGCCCGCAGGTAGCCCTCGCACAACTCGTCGGGCCCGGGCCGCTCCTCACAGCCGGGCCACAGGTCCGAGCCAGCGTTCACCCAGCGCCAGGTGGCAGGCTCGGGCCTGGAGGTGAGAGCCATGCCCGAGAGCCCGACCGACCCCCGCACCGCCGGCCGTTCCCAGCAGCCCAGGGCGCGGGTGCTCGTCGTCGACGACGAGCCGTCGATAGTCGACGCCGTGGCCACCTGCCTGCGCTACGAGGGCTTCGAGGTGGAAGAGGCCACCACCGGGCGGACCGCCCTGGCCAAGGCCCAGGAGACCAACCCCGACCTGATCGTCCTCGACGTCATGCTCCCAGACCTCGAGGGCGTGGAGGTGACCCGCCGGCTCCGGGCCGACGGGGTCAGGGCACCTGTATTGTTCCTCACCGCCCGGGACTCGGTGGCCGACAAGGTGGCCGGGCTCAGCGTGGGCGGGGACGACTACGTCACCAAGCCCTTCTCGCTGGCCGAGATCGTGGCCCGGGCCCGCGCCATCCTCCGGCGCACCCTGGGGGACGGCGGCCAGGGCCGCCTTGGCTTCGCCGACGTGGAGATGGACGAGGAGTCCCACCAGGTGTGGAGGGCCGGACAGGCGGTGGAGCTGACGGCCACGGAGTTCGCCCTGCTGCGCTTCTTCCTACTCAACCCCCGCCGGGTCCTGTCCAAGTCCCAGATCCTCGACCACGTCTGGCACTACGACTTCGGGGGCGACGCCAACGTGGTCGAGACCTACGTGAGCTACCTCCGGCGCAAGCTCGACACCCACGGGCCGCCCCTCATCAGGACCATCCGGCTGGTCGGCTATGTCCTGCGCGACTAGGTCCTTCGGGATTAGTTAGGGTCCTGCGGGATTAGTCGGGCAATGTCGCTGCGGGGTCGGCTCCTCCTCGCCCTCGGCGCCCTGGCGCTGGCCGCGCTGGTGGCCGCCGACGTGGCCACCTGGTCGGCGTTGCGGTCGTTCCTTCTGACCCGGGTCGACCAGACCCTCCAGGCCGCCGTCGGCCCCCTCGCCCACAGTCTCGGGCCGGCCGGAGGGCACGGAGGGATCGGCGAACCGCCCGGCGACCAGCCCCCCCCGGTGGGCCAGGTGGCTCCGGCCACCTTCGTCGAGCGCCGGAGCCCCTCGGGCTCGGTGCTCTACACCCAGCCCGCATACGAGCGCGGCGGGGTGGCCACCAGCCCGGCCCTGCCCGCCCACGTCGACGCTCCCGGCTACCGGGGGGGACCGGGGCCGGCGGCCGCCGCCTTCTTCGACGCCGGGCCGGCGGCGGTGTCCCAATCCGACGACCGCCCCAGCTTCCGGGTCCTCGCCACCACCCTGGCCGGCGGCGACCAGCTGATCCTGGCTGCCCCCCTGACCGAGACCACCGGGACCATCGACCGCCTGGTCGTGATCGAGGTGGCAGTGACCACCGCCGCCGTCGTCATGATGGCACTGGTGGGCTGGTGGCTGGTCAGCCTGGGCCTGAAGCCGCTACGAGAGATCGAGCGCACCGCCGGAGAGATAGCCGCCGGTCGGCTGGGCGAGCGGGTGCCGGGCGACGACCGCCGGACCGAGCTGGGCCGCCTGGCCGGCGCCCTCAACGTCATGCTGGGATGGATCGAGGGGGCGTTCGCCCAGCGCGACGCCACCGAGACCACCCTGGGCGCTTCGTGGCCGACGCCTCCCACGAGCTGCGCACCCCGGTGGCGGCGGTGTCCGCCTACGCCGAGTTGTTCGAGCGGGGGGCCCAGGCCCGCCCCGGCGACCTGGCCCGGGTCATGCGCGGCATCCGGGGCGAGAGCGCCCGAATGGGCCGCCTGGTCGAGGATCTGATGCTGCTCGCCCGCATGGACGAAGGCCTGCCGCTGCACAAGGAGCCGGTCGAGCTGGTGGCCATCGCCGCCGAGGCCGTCGACGCGGCGCGCGCCGTCGGGCCGGACTGGCCGCTGCGGATGGAGTCGGGGGGGCCGGTCGAGATGGAGGGGGACCGGGTCGGGCTCCGCCAGGTGGTGGACAACCTGCTGGCCAACGTCCGGGCCCACACACCGGCGGGCACGACGGCCACCGTCACCGTCGGCCGCCGGGCCGGCCAGGTGGTCTGCGTGGTGGCCGACGACGGCCCGGGCATCAGCGCCGAGGGAGCCGAGGCCGTCTTCGAGCGCTTCTTCCGGGCCGACCCGTCACGGTCACGGTCGAGCGGCGGAGCCGGGCTGGGCCTGTCGATCGTCGCCGCCATCGTGGGTGGCCACGGCGGTAGGGTGCGGGCGGCGCCGGTGAGCCCTCACGGCTTCTCCGTGACCTTCGAGCTCCCGGTGGACGCCGCCGATACCGAGTGAACGGGCAGCCGGTCCACAGGGCGCCCACAGCTGCCGGTCCCATCATCGGGCCATGACCGAATTCCAACCGCGGGTAGAGATCGTCGTCCCCGTCCACAACGAGGAAAGGGCGCTCGTGCCGGGTGTCGCCCGGCTTCGGGACTACCTCGATTCCCGGTTCCCGGTCCCTGCCACGGTGACCATCGTCGACAACGGCAGCACCGACCGCACCTGGGAGCTGGCGCAGGACCTGAGCCGTCGGGTCGGCGGAGTGGAGGCCATGCATCTCGACGGGCGGGGGCGGGGCCGGGCGCTGCGCGCCGCCTGGTCCGCCAGTCGGGCCAGCGTCGTCGCCTACATGGACGTCGACCTGTCCACTGGCCTGGACGCCCTGCTGCCTCTTGTCGCCCCCCTGCTCTCGGGCCGCTCCGACATCGCCATCGGGTCCCGGCTCACCTCGGGGGCACGGGTCAGTCGCGGCCCCAAGCGCGAGCTGATCTCCCGGGGCTACAACCTGATCGTGAGGCCGTCCCTCGGCAGCCGCTTCACCGACGCCCAGTGTGGCTTCAAGGCCCTGCGCACCGACACCGCCCGGGTGCTCCTGCCCCTGGTGGAGGACCAGGGTTGGTTCTTCGACACCGAGTTGCTGGTCCTCGCCGAGCGGCGCGGCCTGCGCATCCACGAGGTGGCCGTGGACTGGGTCGACGACCCCGACTCCCGGGTCCACATCGTCTCGGCTGCCGCCGCTGACCTGCGCGGCATCTGGCGGCTGCGGCGCAACCACGACCGGGTGGGAGCTGGCCGATGATCGCCACCGAGATCCCGGCGGCGGCGCCGGCGCCGGCGCGCTCGCTCCCCCGCTGGCTCCGTGGCCCCGCCGGCGACCCGGCCTGGGCCCGCCCCGCACTCCTCGCCCTGCTCGTCGCCACCGCCGGCCTCTACCTCTGGGATCTGGGAGCGTCGGGCTGGGCCAACAGCTTCTACTCCGCCGCCGTGCAGGCTGGATCGACCAGCTGGAAGGCGTTCTTCTTCGGGTCCTTCGACGCCTCCAACTTCTTTTATTGGGGTCGTCGGGGGCATCCGGCACACGCGGGTGGGGGCCTGGTTGCACCGTGGCGGACGGGGTTTCTTGGGTTGACCGTCACACCCGGAACGTATGTTCGGCCACCATGGAGTTCTGGG
>JBOGGP010000007.1:0-23867 GCA_050744105.1 Acidimicrobiales bacterium | reverse complement strand
AGCCGCGGCCGAGCCCACCATGGCCGAGCCGCCGGCGGGCGACGATCCCGCTGAGGGGGCCGGCCCACCGGCTGGGGGCGCGGCCGGCGACGAGGCCGCACCGAGCAGCTAGGCCGCAGCCCCAGGCCCCCTTTCACCACACCTTTTGCACGACCGAGGAGACACAAGGAAATGGCAACCAAGGAAGAGATTCTCGATTCCATCGCCGGCATGACGGTCCTCGAGCTGAGCGAGCTGCTCAAGGAGTTCGAGGATAAGTTCGGCGTAACCGCAGCCGCCCCGGCTGCCGCCGCCGGCGCCCCGGCCCCGGCAGCCGAGGAGGTGGTGGAGGAGCAGACCGAGTTCGACGTCGTCCTCATCGCCGCCGGCGACAAGAAGATCCAGGTGATCAAGGAGGTGCGCTCGCTCACCAGCCTCGGGCTCAAGGAGGCCAAGGACCTGGTCGACGGCGCCCCCAAGCCGGTGGTCGAGAAGGTGAGCAAGGACGACGCCGAGAAGGCCAGGGCTCAGCTCGAGGCGGCCGGCGCCACCGTCGAGGTCAAGTAGAGGTCTTGAGCCTGTAGGGGTTGGGCCCGGCCCCGGCCAGCTGGGCGGAGATCTCGGCCAGCACCCAGCGCCGGCAGTTGCCCACCTCCGGGCTGGAGGCGGGGCAGAGCAGGGCGCCGGCCCGGGCCAGCTCGTCGGCCCGGTCAGCCAGGGCGGCGCTGTCCCGGGCGCCTTGGCCCGCCGGAGGCGGCAGGCTCACCGTGATGTCGGCCGGACCGGCGCCGGCGGCCCCGGCGGCGCGGGCGGCGGTCACCAGCACCGACAGGTCGAGCTCGGGAGGGCGGCGGGGCGGGCAGGCGGCACTGGCCGGCTCCGACAGAGCGAGCTCACGCAGCAGCGACTCAACGTGGTCGACGGTGGCGACCACCAAGGCAGGGGGCGCACCGCGCAGGACCACCCGGCCCAGAGCCGGTCCGGCCGGGGCCCCGCCGCGGAGGTCGCCGGAGGGGTCGGTGACGGTCCCGAGCCTGCCGGACACCAGGGTCAGCTCGAACCACACCAGCTTGCCGCCGCCGCCGGCGGCAACGCCCCAGTCGTCCGCCAGGGCGTCGACGATCGACAGCCCATGGCCGGTGCCGGTCGGGGCGCCGACCGGCGGCCGGAGCGTGGGCGCGACGGTGGAGGCGTCGCCGACCTCGACCCGCAGGCGGGTCCCGGTTATGGCCACCACCACGTCGATGTCGGTGCCGGCGTGGAGCACGGCATTGGTGGTCAGCTCGCTGACCAGGAGCGCGGCCACCTCGGCCAACGCCGGGGGCGGCCCGCTGATGGCGGCCAGGGCGCTGCCCACCAGGCCGCGGGCCCGACCGGGGGCCCCGGGCACGGGAGGCAACACCTCGTGCCACCGCTGGGAGAGCTCGTTGTTCACGCGGACACTCCGACACTCATTCCACGACACTCATTCCACGACACTCATTCCACCGGGATCGATGGGCTTGAAATACCCCATTTACCCGTGGCCACAACATTTACCCATCATCTGGTGTTGATGACCTGCGCCCCGCGGCGAGCATGGCCCCGGTGAAAGCAGCGGCGCGCTCCTTGTAGTCCTCGAAGCCCCCGTAGCTGGGGGCCGCCGGTGATAGCAGGACCACGCCGTCAGGGCGGGCCCAGTCGAAACCGGCGGCCACCGCGGCGGCCTCGCTGGCCACCTCGCGGACCTCGAGGAACGGGCCCGTGCCTGCCTCCCGGACCTCGGCGGCGATGCGGGGGCCGGAGCGGGGAACGGCGAGCAGGATGGTGGGCGCCGGGCGCCGGCGCAGGACGTCCCCCAGCGGGCGGTAATCGATGCCCCGGTCGTACCCACCGGCGATGAGGGCTACCCGCCGGCCCGGATAGGCGGCCAGGGCGGCGGCGGTCGAGCCCACGTTTGTCGACAGGCTGTCGTCTACGAACTCGACGCCGGCCACCACTCCCACCCGCTGCAGCCGGCTTGGCAACCCCACGAAGCCGGCCGCGGCCCGGCCCAGAGCATCCTGGTCGCCGGCGCCGGCCACGCCGAGCGCGGTCAGGCACGCACCGGCGACGAGGCCGTTGACGACGTTGTGGCCACCCACCAGGCCGAGGGCGCTCACCCACGCCGGCGTGCCGCCGGCCGCGCTCACCCACTCTACGTGGGGGCCGAGGGCGGGGCGGCGGGCCCGGAGGGCGGGGTCGTCGCCGTTGGCCACCGTAGTGGCCGCCCCGGGCAGGCGGCACAGGGAGAGCTTGTCGGAGAAGTACGTCGCCTCGCTGCCGTGCCAGTCCAGGTGGTCGGGGTGCAGGGAGGTCACGGCCACGACGGGCGGGGCCGACCACAGGTCGATGGCCTGGTAGCTCGACGTCTCGATCACCCACCAGTCGATGTCACCGGGAACGCCGGGCGCGTAGGGCGGGCCGCCCAGGTTGCCGCCGACAAAGACCTGCTGGCCGAGGCCGGCGAGGAGGTGGCCCATCACCGAGACGGTCGTGCTCTTGCCCTTGGTGCCCGTCACGCAAACGACCCGGGAGCGATCAACCTCCTCCATCCACAGGCCCAGACCGCCGACGACCTCCACGCCGGCGGCCTCCATCTGGGTCACCTCCAGGCGGTGGCGGCTTATGCCCGGGCTCTTGACCACCACCTCGCAGGCCAGCAGGGCGGCCTGCCCGCCGCCGGCGAAGGCCAGCACGCCGGCGGCCGGGGGGTGGTCGTGCGCCGCCGGGTGGTCTTGCGCCGCGGGGTGGTCTTGCGCCGCGGGGTGGTCTTGCGCCGCGGGGTGCTCGTGGGCCGGGGGGTGGTCGTGGGCCGTGGGGTGCTCGTCGACGACGACAGGTCGGACGCCGAGAGCGGCCAGGCGGGCCTGCGCGGCCCGGCCCTCGACCCCCCAGCCCCATATGCCGACCCGGCGGCCGGCTAGGTCAGCCCAGCGCCGCGGCGGGGAGGTCGGCACGGTCCCCGAGGGTGGAGGGTAACGACCCTCAGGGCTTGGTGCCAGCGCCGCTCGACGGCGCCAGCAGCCCGACCACGGCGCCGGCCGCCGCAGAACCGAGGGCGATCAGCGAGACGGCCGCGTGCGTGACGGCGCTGTCGTAGGAGGTGGCCTGCTGGCCGACGGTGTGTCCCACCTTCAGAGTCAGCAGATCCCCACCGCGTAACCCGCCAACGCGATCACCGACAGCCCGACGGCCCGGTAGTCCACCACCTTCGTCCCGCCAGCCCGCTGTTCGTCGCGCCGGCGGTGAGGAGGCTGGCGGCGTGAACGGCTGGTACACCCGGGCGCACGGCCTGCTCCCGGAGCTGGGCCGCCTGCCGCAGCCTGGCCGGGCCGGTCGAGGGTGGCGGCACCAGGATCCCGACCAGGCCGATGCCCACGGCGACGGCCACCACGGTGGTCAGGTCGGCACTGACCAGCGGCCCCCGGGCGGTCACCCCCTGGCCGTCTGTCTTCGCCTGGCCGTCTGTCTTCGTCGCCTGCTCCCCCGCGGGCATCGGACCGAGCCTAGCAGCCCCCGCCCGCTCACCGCCGTGGCCGGTCGGTGGCCGGTTGGGCTCAACCAAGTATTTGTGGAGACGTAACCCGCTCGCCGCCGGCCGGGAGCCAGCGGCGGGTAGCCTAGGTTGTGAAGGAGTTCACAAACGCCCAAGGAGGTACCCGTGACTGCCGTAAACGACACAACAGCCGCCGGCACCTACTCGCCCGCCGGCACCCACGCACCCGGCGGCACCCACGCACCCGCCGGCACCCACGCACCCGGCGGCACCCACGCACCCGCCGGCACCCACGCACCCGCCGGCGGACCGCCCAAGCTCCGCCCAGCCGAGCTTCGCCAGGAGCAGGAGCGCAGCATCGCTGCTCCCCGCCGGCGCTACGGCCCGGCTGCCCGCCTGCTGTTCGAGGTGATGGACCTGGTCTACGGCAAGGAGGCCAGCCTGTCGAAGTTCAAGGTCCTCGAGGTCGTGGCCCGGGTGCCCTACCAGGCCTGGGAGAACATCGGCTACGTCGCCCTCACCCACCGCTACTCGCGGCCCAGCCTGGCCCGGCGGATCTTCCACCGGGTCGAGGAGAGCCGCCACCAGCAGGACAACGAGCAGTGGCACCTTTTGATCCTCGAGGAGCTGGTGGAGGCGTCGGGCCGGCGGGAGAGCCTGTGGCGCTTCCGGGTGGTGCCCCAGATCCTGGCCCTGTGCTACTACCGACTGAGCTGGCTCCTCTACGTGCTGCACCCGGCGTGGAGCTACCGCCTCAACGCCGACTTCGAGGACCACGCCGAGCACGAGTACGCCACCTTCGTGGCCGAACACCCCGAGCTCGAGGACCAGCCCTTCGAGGGCCAGTTCGTAGCCGACTACGGCGAGTTCGCGTCGGTGGCGGACCTGCTGCGCCAGATCGGCCACGACGAGCGCATCCACAAGGAAGAGAGCCTGGCCCGCATGGACGAGCCTCGGTTCCGCTGATCGACAACCGCTGGGTCAGCCGGCCGGCGTGGCGGGGGTGGGGCGGGCGGCGGCGTCGGCCGGCGGGCGTCGGCGGCGGATGGGCGGGCGGCGGATGGGCGGGCGGAGATGCGAGCGGCCGGCGTGGCGGCGGGCGTACCAGGTGCACAAATGCGCGGTACTTTTCCGGTGGAGGTAGGTACCGCGCATTTGCGCTCACCGGCGATACACAAATGCGCGGTACCTACGCGCCCAGAAAAAGTGACGCGCATTTGTGCAGCCTGGGGGCGGGCGCACCATGGGGCGGGGGCGCCGCTCGTCGGGCCGGCGGTGACGTGGCGGCGACCAGTGCTGGTACGTCGCCTGGCCGGCCCCTGCCGCGGCCAAGGGCACGAAGCACTCCCGAAGGCTCCACCAGACCTGGGCAAGTGGGCCACCAGACTCCAACCAGACTCCCACAACTGCCTTACCCGACCCTCCTACGTGCAGAGGAGGAGCGCGATGTGGATCCCATTGCTGGCCGCCGAGGCCGGGCTGGCCCAGTGGGTACCCACGTTGGCGATCACCTCGAACCAGTAGCTGCCAAAGCCCAGGTGGCCGCCAGTGCTCCAGCTGGTGGTGGTGACCATGGCCGCGAAGCCGTAGCCGCTCGTCGCGGACGTGCTCGACTCGTCCACGGTGTAGGAGGTGGCGTGGGTCACGGCGTTCCATTTCAGGTTGATCGGCCCGAGGAGGCCTCCGCAGCTGGCCACCACGCCGGTTGGCGCCGGGAACGCGATGGCCTGGGACTGCCCCGAGCTACCGGCAACGAGCCCCACCGTCCACGTCGAGGCGTCGGACCTGGCCGGCAGGGACATGATGGCCAGGCCGGCGACGACAGCGGCGACCACCCAGGCGGCGCTGGACCGGCCGGCGGACGCGCCACCACCGGGCCGCAGCCCGGTGCTGGCGTGTCTCGGCCGGCTCACCGGATCAGCCCGGTCAGGCGGTCCAGGCGTCGGTGGCCGGGCCGGCGGTGGCGGTGGCCGCCCCACCAGTGGCGGCCACGCCGGTCAGGGATGGCATGGAAAACCACGTGTTCTCGCAGGCGGCCGGGGCGGCCGCGGTCATGCTGGCGTCGTTGGTGAAGGTCACCACCAGAGAGGCGTTGGCGTCGACGGTGAGGGGGCTGGTGAAGGTGTGGGCGCTGCCACTGGTGCCCGTCGAGAAGTTCCAGATCACGTCGCTGGTGGTCGAGTCGCAGCCGGTCTGGGCCGTGGTCAGGGCGCTGGTGGTGAAGCCGGCGGCGTAGGTGGCGTTGGTCGGCAGGTCCACGCCGGTCAGGGTCACCGGGTAGGGGTTGGTGTTGCCGATGGTCACCACCACGTCGCCGTTGCCCCCGGAGTATAGGAGGTTGGTCGCTGCCGGTGCGGCCACGGCGGTGATGGTGAGGTTGGTCACCGTGGCCGACTGGGCCTCACCGCTGGAGCTGCCGGCCAGGCCCACCACCCAGTTGGTGGCGGCGTAGGCGCCGCCGCCGGCCAGGAGGGCCCCGACCAGGAGGGCCAGCGCCTTGGTGCGCCGGGCCCTGCGGTCGGGATGCTTGGCCATGTGTGCTGCCGAGCTACTCATCGGGATATCCCTCGGGTTGTCGGGAGGATCGTCCTTGGTCCCTCCCTGCCGCCCTTGCTATCGGCAGGCGGGGAGGGTTCTTGAGCCGATGGTGGCCGCCCGAGGCAGGCCCAGGAGGGCGGCCGCCAGGTGCTCGGGCACGCGGTGCTCTCCGGCCGGCACCAGCATGTCCCCGCCGGCCCCCGGACCCGTGCCACCGTCCTCCCCGCCGGCCCCCGGACCCGTGCCACCGTCCTCCCCGCCGGCCCCCGGGCCGCCACCGACGTCCCCACCGCCGCCCTGGTCCCCGGCCAGCTCCGCCACCAGCGCCTCCAGGGTCGGGGTGCCGGCCCGGTCGGGCCGGGCGCCGGCCAGCCGCAGCGCCGCCCGGCACTCCTCGACGTCGCCCACGCACTCCCAGGGCTTGGTGTCGGCAGGCAGGCAGGATGCGGGCGGGAGCCCCACCAGGGTGCGGAACCGATCCGCCAGGGTGGGATCCTCCAGCGGCTCCCGGCCGGCAAAGACCGCCCGCAGCGCCCCGGCGGCCATGAAGGGAGCCAGCACCAGGTCCACGAAGCAGCACTTGTCGCAGCGCCCGCACCATTCCTGCGCCCGCCGGGCCGGGTCGAGGGCGAAGGCCCGGTTGCAGCTGCGGAACACCGGGTGGTAGCGCTCCAGGGAGGCAAAGCGCTGCGCCACCCACAGCTCGCTGCACGGGCGCAGGGCGGAGAAGTACGCCACGGCCCCGCCGAGGGCGGAGCCCACCACGGCGGCGAAGCCGTCCTCGAAGGCCAGGCTCTTGGACCACTGGTGGTTGATCCAGCGGTCGCCGACCCGCAGGTTGCCCGACGAGGCCGACCGCTCGTTGGACATGACCACGGCGTCGTGGCCGGCGAGAGCGGCCACCAGCACGGCGACGGCCGAGACGATCCCGGTCACCGGCACGTGGCCGTCGAGCAGGCCGGGGCCGGCGGGGTCGAGGAGGCGGGCATCGAGCTCCCGCCCGGCCCGCCGCAGCGGCAGGCCCGACACGGCGGCGGCGGCCTCGATGGCGGCGAATCGGTCGCCCGGCCGGCTGAGGACGAACAGGGTCGGCCCCTCCACCGCCCCCCGCAGCGCCTCGGCGGTGACGATGGAGTCCACCCCGCCCCCGAAGGGCACCAGCGGGCGGGCGGCGACGGCCGGAGCCCGGGGGCCGCCGGCGCCGGGGACGGGCGAGCCTCCGGTGACCACCAGGCCGGTGAGGTCGAGCCCGTTGCGGTAGGCGAACTCGCCCAGCCCGTCGAGGTAGAAGCGGCGGAGAAAGGGGGCCTCCCCGGGTCGCATCGGGGTGCCCCCCAGATCGATCACGGGCGGGGCCCCTGCTTTGTAGTAGGACACGCCGCACAGCAGGTAGACCAGCCTGGCCGCCTCGTGGGCCTCGGGCCCCCAGTCGAGGCCTGGTCCCACCGAGACCCGCTCGACGAAGTCGAGGTGGCCCGGGCGGCCCCCGGACACGGCATCGCACCCGGACAGGCGGTAGTGGCACTCGACGACCCCCGAGGCCTCGTCGACGTCGACGCCGACGTAATAGAACGTGCCGGCCGGCGGGGCAGGGGCGCCGCTCACGGCGGCGCAGCCTACCGGCGCAGCGCGGCCGTCACGGAGCCGGTGCCCTTCGGGGGCGGCAGGAGTGGGCCCAGGGCTCCAGACCGGGCCGTGGGCGGTGTATCACCTAAGCCATCCGGGGTTACACTTGGTCAGTGCCCACGACCAGACCCCGCCACCTGGTGACCGAGACCGACGACCTGGCGGCAGCCCTGGACGCCGCCGCCCAGCGCTGGCCGCACCTCAGCCGCCCGGCGCTCCTCGTGCGGCTGGCCATGGAAGGTGACCGGGCGGCCCGCCAGGGCCACGACGAGCGCCGGCGCCGGCGACTGGTCGTGCTCCGACAGAACAGCGGCCTGCTCACGGGCGCCTACGGCGAGGACTGCCTCGCTCGGCTTCGTGAGGACTGGCCCGAGTGATCGTGCTCGACGCCAGCGTCCTGATCGGCTACCTGGACGGCAACGATGCCCATCACGTAGCGGCCGAGGCGCTCCTCGCCGCAGTAGTGGACGACGACCTGGCCGCGAGTCCTCTGACGCTCGCCGAGGTCCTGGTCGGCCCCGCCGGCGACGGCAGGGTCGAAACGGTGCTGGCTGTCCTGCACGACCTCGACGTCGTCGAGGTACCGTTCCCCGCCGACACTGCCCCCCGACTTGCCCGCCTGCGGGTGGCGACCGGGCTGAAGATGCCCGACTGCTGCGTCCTGCTCAGCGCCGAGGTGGCTGGCGCGACCGTCGCCTGTCTGGACGATCGCCTTGCCCGAGCCGCCCTCGGGGTGGGGGTCCCCGTTTGGGGATGACTCCCGGACCCGGCACCGCGGACGGCGAGTCGCGCGAGGGGCCGATGCCTCCCGCAGATCCCGACCAGAGTCTCGTTGGCCTCGGCCGTCCCGGTCGATCCCCTCGTCGACCTGCTCCACGAGAGCCGGAAGTGGTGAGCAGCGAGGCCGGTGGCCCCCGGCCGGCGCCGGCCGCCTCGACGATCGGGCGGCGGCGGGGCATCGACGTGATGACCTGGCCGGCCCTGGCCGGCCAAGGGGTCGATGCGGTGGTGACGACGAGGGCAGGCGGGGTCTCGCAGGGTCCCTACGCCAGCCTCAACCTGGGGCTGCATGTCGGCGACCACCCGGCCCGGGTGGTGGAGAACCGCCGGCGGGCGGCCGCCGCCGTCGGCGTCGGGCTGGAGGACCTGGTCTTCTGCCGCCAGACCCACGGCCGAGCCGTGGCCACCGTGACCGCCGCCGACCGGGGCCGGGGGTCGCGCGGCGACGCCGACGCCGTCGAGGCGACCGACGCCCTGGCGACGGCCACCCCAGGGGTGGCGCTGGTCATGATGGCGGCCGACTGCACCCCGATCGTCCTCTACGAACCGGTGGCGGGGGTGGCGGCCTGCGTGCATTCCGGTTGGCGCGGCACCGTCGCCAGGGTCGTCGACGCAGCCGTGGAGGCCATGGTCGCCCTCGGGGCCAGCCCGCCGCGCATTGTCGCCGGCGTCGGGCCGTGCGTGGCCGCGGCCCGCTACCAGGTGGGCGCCGAGGTGGTGGCGGCGGCCGGGGCGGCCTTCGGCGACGTCGAGGGGATCGTGGCCGGCGACGGCACCGGGCGATGGACCTTCGACCTGGAGGCCGCCAACGTGCGCATCCTGGCCGAGGCCGGGCTGGACCCCGAGAACGTCCACCGCTCGGTGAAGGCCACCGGCACGCCGCAGTTCTTCAGCGACCGGGCCCGGCGACCCTGCGGCCGCCATGCGGCCATCGTCGTGCTCCGGCCGGGTGCCGTGCCTTAATTAATAACGCTTCTGTTCCAGCAGAGGTATCCTAATGCTGGCTCGCCCGAGGACATCGTCCGCCGACATTGGCACGCCATCGCCGGCCACAAGTTCCCGGGCGCGGTCGTCAGCGACCGTAGCGGCTTCACGTCCGCACCCGTCGACGGTGTCCTGTACCTCGTGCATGACGGCCGTGACCGCGACCTGGTCCTGCCGGGCCTGCGGGTGACGGCTCGGCGGGGCGCCGGCCCCCAAGATGACGACATCCCCCTGCCGGGCGGCCTGCATCTCGCCTCCCGGGCGCGGGCGTTCGCGGAGAACGCCATCCCGTCGAGGTCCCGCCGCGGTGGGATCCGCCGCCGACTGACACGTCACGAGCTCGGCGAGCAGATCGACCAGGCTCTCCGCCTCGACGGCCCCGACCGCCTCGACCAGTACCGGTCTCGGGCCGGCAGGCTCGGCCCGGTGGTCGGCGCAGCCGCCGACCGCCTCGCCGACCTAGACGATCTGGTAGGCGTCGCTCTCGGGACCCGAACCGCCTCGAGCCTGCCTCCGGTCCTCGACGCTCGCCGCCACCTCCGTCCCTGCGACCCTGACCGGACTACTCGCTTCGACCTCCTCGTCGCCGCCCTGCGGGCAGCGCCGCCTCAATCCCGCCCGGCGACACTGCCGGCCGGCCCTGCCCTCCCCTTCTTCGAGGCCTACTTCTCCAATTTCATCGAAGGGACCGGGTTCACCGTCGAGGAGGCAGGAGCAATCATCTTCGAGGGTCGGGTCCCAGAGGGTCGGGCGGCCGACGCCCACGACATCACGGGCACGTTCCGGGTCGTCAGCGACGTCGACGAGATGAGCCGGCTGGCCGGGGAAGCCTCCGAGTTCATCGACCTTCTCCGTTCCCGCCACGCCACGGTGATGGCCGGACGGCCCGACAAGCGCCCTGGCCAGTTCAAGGACCTGGCCAATCAGGCAGGCGCCACCCAGTTCGTCGATCCAGGTCTCGTCGAAGGCACCCTGAGCCAAGGATTCGCCCGACTGGCCGAGCTTGACACCGCCTGGGAGCGCAGCGTCTATGCCATGTTCGTCGTCTCCGAGGTGCACCCGTTCGACGACGGGAACGGACGTGTGGCCCGTATTGCGATGAATTCTGAGCTGGTTGCCGGCGGCCAGGCTCGGATCATCGTGCCAACCGTGTTCCGCACTGACTACCTCGGTGCCCTGCGGCGCATGTCGCGCCAGGACGATCCGAGCGTCCTCATCAAGGCCTTGCGCTACGCCCACGACTGGACCTCTCGCATCGACTTCACCGACCTCGACGTCGCACGGGACCAGATGAGGGATACGAACGGTTTCGAGAGCCCCGAGGATGGAGTCCGGCTGCTAATGCCCGCGGGCACCATGTTCGCCGAGCCCAAGGCGATCGAGCTGCGCCCGGAGCCGAAGCCGCCGACCGGGGCCGTTCGCGCCCACACCAGACGGGACGGGACCCCCGTCCGAGCTCACCGCCGCGCCCCCCACCGCTGATCGACGCCGGCCAGAGAGGAGCTGCCCGAGCTCACAGGTACTCGACCTGGGGTCCGTGGACCCGCCGGCGGCAGTCGAGGACGTAGGAGGCGTGGGCGGCGACCAGGTCGTAGTCGAAGGCGTCGTGGTCGGCCAGGACCACCACGGCGTCAGCCGCGGCCAGCTCGGCGGCGTCGAGGTCCACCCTCCGGGCCATGCCGGCGAAGTGGTGGCCGGGCACATGGGGGTCGGCGGCGGCCACCTCGGCCCCGAGCGACACCAGGCGATCCACCACCCGGGCCGCCGGCGTCTCCCGGGCGTCGCCACTGTTGGCCTTGTAGGCCAGGCCGAGCACCAGGATGCGGCTACCGTTGACCGGCTTGCGCCGCCGGTTGAGCCCGTCTGCCACCCGGCGCACCACGTACTCGGGCATGTGGTCGTTGATGTCGTTGGCCAGCTCGATGAAGCGGAAGGCCCGGCCGATCGAGCGCTCCACCCGCCAGCTCAGGTAGCTCGGGTCGACGGGCAGGCAGTGGCCACCCACCCCGGGGCCGGGCCGGAAGGGCATGAACCCGAACGGCTTGGTGGCCGCGGCGTCGACCACCTCCCAGATGTCGATGCCCATCTCGGCGGCGTACATGGCCAGCTCGTTGACCAGGGCGATGTTGACGTGGCGGAAGGTGTTCTCCAGCAGCTTGGTCAGCTCGGCGGCCCGGGTTGTGGCCACCGGCACGGTCTGGTGGACCAGGCCACCGAAGAAGGACTCCACCGCGGCCAGGGAGGCCTCGTCCACGCCCGAGACGACCTTGGGCGTGTTGGCCAGGGTCCAGGTCGGGTTGCCGGGGTCGATGCGCTCCGGGCTGTAGCCGAGATGGAAGCCGGCGCCCGCCTCCAGGCCCGAGCCGGCCTCCAGCAGCGGCCGGAGGACCTCCTCGGTGGTCCCGGGGTAGGTCGTCGACTCGAGGATCACGGTCGCGCCCGGCCGCAGGTGGCCGGCCAGCATGCGCCCGGCCGCCTCGACGGCGCCCAGGTCGGGCAGGCCGTCGGCCAGCGGGGTGGGCACCGAGACGACGGCGACGTCGAAGCCGGCGACGTCGCCGGCGTCGGTGGTTGGTAGGTACCGCCCGCTGTCCAGGGCCTCGACCAGGTCGGCGGCGGTGACGTCGTCCACGTAGGAGTCGCCGGAGGCCAGGCGGTCTACGCGGGCCTTGTCGGTATCGAAGCCGACCACGTGGTGGCCGGCCCGCACCGCCTGCATGGCCAGGGGGAGCCCGACGTAGCCCTGGCCGACGACGACGAGCCGGCGCACTGGGCTCACGGCACTGGGCTCACGGCACTGGGCTCACGGCGCTGGGCTCACGCCAGAAGTTACCACGGGGGGCATTGGGGGGGGTCGGCCGGCGGCGTCGTGTACCGCTGGTCCCGGGATGGGCGGCCCGGATCGCCCCGCGCCGGGCCTGGCAGACTGGCGCCCGTGGACAGGCTCGCTCACGCCGTAGTCCTCGTCGAGGAGCTCGGGCGGGCGGCGCGGGAGATGGCTGCTCTCGGCTTCGCCGCCCAGGACGGGGGGCGCCATCCGGGCCGGGGGACGGCCAACCTCGTCGTGCCTCTCGGCGACCAGTACATTGAGCTCGTCTGCGTTGCCGACCACGAGCAGGCCCGATCGTCGCCGCAGGGCCGGCCCGTGGTAGCCGCCCTGGCCAGGCGGGGGCCGGGCCTGGCGCGCTGGTCCGTCGAGGCCTCCGACATCGAGACCGCATCCGCAAGGGTGGGGCTCCCCGTGGAGCGCCGCCAGCGGCTCCGCCCCGACGGCGAGACGGTCAGGTGGAGGGCGGTCGGGGTCGACCTGTCCTGGGACGAGCCGTGGCGCTGCGCCTTCATGGCCTGGGACGACCAGTCGCTCCACCCGGCGCGCGCCCCGGCCCCGCACCCCAATGGCGCCACCGGCTTCACCCTGATCGAGGTGACCGTCCCGTCCCTGGACGCCACGGCGGCCTGGCTCGGGGGAGCGGCGCCCGGATCGGTCAGGCTGGTGGTGGGCCCCGACACCGGCCCCCGCCGGCTGGTCGTCTCCACCCCGTCCGGGCCCCTCGAGCCCCTGGGCTAGCTGGCCCTGAGGCTATGGCGGTGCCCAGCGGGCGCCGGCGCCGAACCATGCAGCCGCGTCCCACAGCCGCCGCGCCACCTCGGTCTCCGAGCTGCCCGTGACCACAAAGCTGGCGACGAAGTCGCCGCTCTTGCGGCCCCGGTAGGCGGCCTCGTCGAAGGTCGTCCCGGGCGCGACCCGGCGCCGGTACTCGCACACCCAGCTCGGGGGATCCTCGGGCATGCTCACCAGGGTCCCCCGCCTCGGGGGGATGACGATGCGGCCGGCGGGGAGCCGTGCTGCGGCCACGGCGGCCCGCAGGCCCGCCGGATCGGTGCCCAGGCCGCACTGGGCCCGTACGCTCGGCCGGTCGAGATCGACGCCGAGGCCAAGGGTCAGGGTCTCGGCGATGGCGCACCCGCCCGTGCGGCTGGCCACCTCGCAGAACACGAGCTCGCCGGCCGGGGTGTGGAAGGCCTCGAGGTGGAACGTGAAATGGCGGGGCGACGGCAGGGCGGCCAACACCTGCCGGGCCAGCTCGTCGAGCTGCCGGCCGGGAGTACCGGCCGGGTCGAGGAAGTAGCTGCCATAGGGCTCGTCCTGCTTGGCGGCCAGGCAACCGGCGGCCGGGATGTACCGGGAGGGCTGGGACACCACGACCTCGCCGTCGAGGACCAGCCCGTCGACGTGGCAGGGGTGACCGTCGACCAGTTGCTCCACCTCGAAGCCTCGGGGCAGGCCGCGCCTGGCGAAGCCCACGGCATCGCCCGGGCCCTCGATCACCTGGAACCCGACGGCGCCCGAACCGTCGAGGGGCTTGACCACCACCGGGTACCCGTGCTGGCGACCGAATGCCACGAGGTCGAGCGTGCTGTGCAGCCGGCGGAACTTGGGCGTGGCTATGCCGGCCCGGGCCGTGAACGACTTCATCACGGACTTGTCGCGGTACGCCACGGCGCTGGCCTCGGACTGGCCGTCCAGGCCCAGCAGGTCACGAAGGCGGGCGGCGCGCAGGATGTCGCACTCGGCCCCGGCGATGACAGCGCGGTAGCCGCAGCGGTCGAACAGGTCCCATGCGGCAGCCTCGAGCGCGCCGTTGACCTCGTAGTCCTCGAAGGCGAGGACCTGCGCGTACCCCTCCGGCGCCGGCAGGTGCTCGGCGGAGCAGAGGAGGTAGATCTCGTCGTCCAGATCCGCCAGCCACCCGTGGTACCTGAGCTTGCCGCCCCGCGGGCTGTGCAGGACGAGGACGGCCACGCCGGGTGGTGGCTCCGGCCCGGGCGGGCTAGCCGGCCACGGAGGCGGAGGCGGGGGCCGGGAAGTCGAAGCCCAGCTGGTCGGTCACGCCGAGCTCCTCGGCCAGGCGGGCCAGGCCCGAGAAGTCGCGGACCAGGGTGCCCGACGCCGGGTCGTGGGCGCAGTCGGCGATCATCTCCCCGGCCCCCTGGATGCCGGCGTGGTCGACGACGGTCCCCCAGGCCGAGTAGTCGTGGGCCACGAAGGAGTCCAGGGCGGGCCCGAGGGCGGCGACGAAAGCACGGCGCTGCTCGGGCCCCATGTGCAGGTAGACGGACTTGGCCACCTCCACCATCAGGCGTCCGTGGGCGGACTCGTCGAGATCGTGGAGGCGGGTGACCAGCTTGTGAAGGGGCTGGATGCTGCCGTCGCTCGACAGCAGCCGGAGGTAGGCGTTGATGCTGACCTCGGACACCACGGTCCAGGCCAGGGCGGCCAGGTTGCGCTCCCATCCTGACGCCCCTCGGGACCGGTAGGCCTGGAAGCGGCGCAAGGTCACCGACGGAGGTGTCTCGGGCCAGGCACCGGCCTGCCTCAGGTCACACGTGCGTTCCACCGCCAGCATGTGCATGTACGTGTGGAAATGCTCGTCGATGAGGGTCTGCTGCACGGCCTGGCGGAGCCGCGGCTCCTCGGCGCCGGGGAACGAGCCGTGCATGATCGCGGTGAGCGCGGGGTTGGCCACCTCCTCCTCGGCCGATATGACCCTCTGGTTGTACACCAGCCAGGCCCCAGTGAGCACGGCCTGGCGCTGCGCCGGCGAGGCGGCCAGGAAGGTCGGATGGCCGGCGAAGGGCAGGAGGGCCACGGGATAGTCCGGCACCGAGGGCTCGTACTCGCTCGGGCACCCGGTCTCGAAGTCCCGGGTGCGGATCGTGGCCCGCCGGGGCCAGCTCTCGGTCAGGCGCTCCACCAGGACCTGGTTGACCGCCGGCCCCGGCACCGGCTCCCCGGCCCCCCCCGAGCTCACGGGGCCGCCCGGGCTCATGGCTCCGCCCGGCTCACGGGGCCGCCGCCGCCGCCTCGTCGAGGATGTCGAGGCCCTCCGACAGGCCCTCGAGGTCGATGGTGAGGGGAGGCATGACCTTGAGCACGTGGCCGAACGAGCCGCAGGTCTCGGCCAGCAGGCCCATCCCGAAAGCGGCCCGAGACACCCTCTCCGCCCTGGTCCGGTCGGGCCAGGCGATGCCTCGCAGCAGGCCGCGTCCCCGCACCTGGGCGCCGGAGGCGCCGCCGCGCCGGGCCAGGGCGCCCAGGCGGTCCTCGACCAGGCCGGCGCGCTCGGCGATCCCCGCCTCCAGGCGGCCGTCGACCCACAGGGCCAGCGCGGCGGTGCCGGCGACGAAGGCCAGGTTGTTGCCCCGGAAGGTCCCGCTGTGCTCCCCGGGGGCCTGGCGGTCCAGCTCGGGTCGGACCAGGACCAGGGCCACGGGCAGGCCGGCTCCACCGAGGGACTTGGACAGGCAGACCAGGTCGGGGTATAGGCCCGCCTCCTCGAAGCCGAAGAACCTCCCGGTCCGCCCGCACCCGGTCTGGATGTCGTCGACGATCAGGAGGATCCCCCGCGTACTGGCCACCTCGGCCAGGCGGGCCAGCCAGTGGTTGCTCGCCGTGTTGACGCCACCTTCGCCCTGGACGGTCTCGACCACGAATGCGGCGGGGGTGTCGACGCCGCTGCCCGGGTCGTCGAGGAGGGCGGTCACCAGGTCCATGGTGTCGACCCCGTCCCCGAGGTAGCCGTCGTAGGGCATCCGGGTCACATGCCCCAGCCCCACCCCGGCGCCGGCCCGCTTGGCCGCGGTGGCCGTGGCCGCCAGGGCACCGAGGGTCATGCCGTGGAAGCCGTTGGTGAAGGCGACGATCCCCTGGCGCCCGGTTGCCGTGCGAGCGATCTTGAACGCCGCCTCGACGGCGTTGGTGCCGGTCGGGCCGGTGAACTGCAAGCGGTAGTCGAGGCCCCGAGGCCCGAGGACCACCTCGTGGAGGGCCCCGATGAAGTCCCGCTTGGCCGCCGTGTGCAGGTCCATGCCGTGGACGATCCCGTCCCCGGCGATGTAGTCCACCATGGCCGACACGATGGCCGGGTGGTTGTGGCCGTAGTTGAGGGCGCCGGCCCCGGACAGGAAGTCGACGTAGCGCCTGCCCTCCTCGTCCCAGACCAGGTGGTTGCGGGCCCGGGTGAACACCGCCGGGAACCTCCGGCAGTACGACCTGACGCCGGACTCCAGCTCGAAGGGGTCGGCCGGGGCCGGGAGCGACCTGGCGTGCGGGGCCGTGCGGGGCGGGGCCGTGCGGGGCGGGGCCGTGCGGGGCGGAGCCGTGCGGGCCGCCGCCCACGGGTCGCATTCGACGACGGCCCGCCGCTCGTCCTCGCCGAGCCGGCTGGGTGGCGACGGCGGGAACTGCCCGGCGATGGTCAGGCGCAGCAGCTGGTCCAGCTTGGAGGCGATGAGCTCAGGCGTGTAGCGGCGGCGGTCGGTGCCGGGGTCGAGCTCGGCGGTGGGTGGGAAGAACCGCCCCGGCCCCGGCTGGCGAAAGACGGCATCCCATACGTTGAGGCTCTGGGCGCCGTAGCGCGCCCTGCCGCTGTGGATGCTGTAGACGGGAACCGACCCCGGCCCTGGCCTGGACAGGGCCTGGTTGACGGCCTCGCTCGTCATCTCGAGCACGATGGCGGCGGCGCCGGCGTCGCGCGCCCCCCGAGCCTGCTCGAACAGCGCCATGGCCCCCGCCAACGTGTCGCCGTAGCGGGCCAGCCGACCGACCTGGGGTGTGTAGCCCAGGTGGGCGACCGTGGGTATGCCGTGCGCGCTCAGGCTGGCAAGGACCCGCAGCGAGGAGTCGTCGCCAACCTCCAGCTTGACGGCCTCGGCCCCCGCCTCGAGCATGGCCCCGGCCGAGGCGAGGGCCTGCGCAGTGCTGCGGGCGGACCCGTCGGGGAGATCGGCGAGCAGGTAGGGCCGGGCGATGGCACCGTCCCGGATGGCACCGTCGCGGATGGCACCGTCGCGGAAGGCACCGTCGATCGCCACCCTGACCTCGGCCACCAGGGAGGCCAACAGGTCGAGGGCCCATCTTTGCTCCTGGCCAGGGCCTAGGCGGGTGGACGGGCGGCCCAGATGGGTCATCAGGTAGGAGTCGCCGACCATCAGGCATTCGAGTGGGCAGGTGGCCAGGTCGCCCGTGAGCACCGAGGCCAGGGCCGTGACCTCGTAGGCCCGGTAAAGGTTCACCTTGATGCCTATTGTCGCCGCCGTGCGCCCCCGCGCCTCGGCACGGCCGGCGATTGTCTCTGATCTGGTGAAAAGAGAGGTCATCGCGCCGGACCGTCCCACAAAGCGTTTAGCCGGCCGAGCGCGAGGCTCAGGCGGTCGACGTCAACGGCGGTGAAGCACAACCGGGCCCAGCGCGCGCAGTGCCGGCCGAACGCGGTCCCGGGGGCCAGCGAGACCCCGGCTCGCACCGCCTCGGCGACGAAGGTGCCCGCCCCCCCGGGCCAGTCCCCGACATCGAGGAAGGTGTAAAGACCCCCGCTGGTGGGCGTGTGGGGGACCACCAGCTCTTGCATTACCATATCCCGGGCTTGGCGGGCTCGGTCCCGGCGTTCGTCGAGGGCGGCGTCGGGGGTGGCCAGAGCCTTCAGGGCAGCGAACTGCGAGGTGGTGGAGACGGCGTAGACCGAATAGAGGCCCCATTTTTGCATGCGAACCACCATTTCCTCCGGCGCGACCACGTAGCCCACCCGGTAACCAGGCATGGCGTAGGTCTTGCTGAAGGTATACACGGAAAAGGTCCTCTCCGCGGCCAGGGGCAGGCTGGCGATGTCGACGAACCCCGCCGCGGTGAAGTCGTAGATCTCGTAGGCATTGTCGGCGATGATCCACAGGTCGTGCTCGGCGGCAAATGTGGCCACCTCGGCCAGTTGGCCAGGGCGCAGGGAATAGCCCGAGGGGTTGTTTGGCGTGTTGAAATAGATTGCCCGGGAGCGGGAGGTAAAGGCGGCCGCGAGGGCAGTCGTGAGATCGAAGTCGGCCTCGCGGCCTAGCTCGAGGAATACCGGGACCTCCACGGTGTGTCCGCCGGCGGCCTCCACCAGGCCGGCCGCGAACAACCACTGCGGGGATAGGACGAGTACCTCGTCACCGGGGGAGACGACAGCGCGGATGGCGAGGCCCACGCCGTGCGTGGCCCCGGCGGTGACGAGGATCTGATCTGCGCCGGCCTGGCGTAGGCCCCGGTCTTCCAGGTGAGAGGCGATCGCATTGCGCAGGCGGGGGGCTCCCGCCGGGGGAGCGTGCTCGTGGGCGGCAAGATCGAACTCCTCGCCGGTCCAGGCGCAGGGCTCGACGCAGGGCGGGAACCAGGTCTTTCCCTGGTCCAGGGCGATCAGATCCGGCCCGCCCAGGGCGGCGACCAGGCCGCCCACGTCCTCGAATGCCGACAGGGCGACGGAGTCGAGGGCCGCGTTTATGGAGCGCGGAAGGGTCTCTTGCATCGGGTGGGGCCCTGCTCAGCCAGCGGCCACTAGAGGTGGCTCTCCCGCCGGGGCCCGCTCCCGCCCGGCCAGGTCCCGTGCCCACTGCGCCAGGTCGGGATGTTCCGGTGTGGTCAGGCGGTCGAACAACTCGGACAGAGCCGACGGCTGCCCCCCGCTCTGGTGCCAGAGGTTGACGCTGGCGAAACGCCCGTAGAGCGGGTCGCGCTCTTTGAGGGCGGCGTCCACCGCCTTCAGGTAGTTCCAGCGGAGGCTGGGATAGAGCGAATGTGCCAGATGGTGGTGGTCGGTGAACGGGAAGATCGTGTACTTGGCGAGGCGGCCCAGGCCCCTGTAGTCGGTGGGACGGCCGTTCACGCACTCCCGGGCCCGGCGGCCGGCGGGGGCGACGGCGACGAACCAGCGGTGCTCGGCCAGGACCGAGACCCACGAGAAGAACGGGTAGACGGTCAGCAGCGGGACGACGTAGGCGGCGAGCAGTCCGGGGGTGCCCGCAGTCCACCACATCGTGGTGGCAGCGGCAGCGACAGCGGCCAGGCGCAGCAAGATGGTGGTGCGGGCGCGATCACCGTGGAGGGCGTTGGTCCAGCAGGCGCCGAGGGTCTCAGCGAGGCCCCTGGGTGTGAGGGGCCGCCACAGCTTGGCCACCAGCCGGCGCCGCGAGATCCCCGGCAAGACTCCGGCGGCAACGAAGCGGGCGAGGTTGGGGTCGTTGCCGATCTCGTTGGGGTGGGCGTGGTGCTCGCGCACGTGGGCAACGAAACGTCGAGCCATGTCGGGGCGGAAGCAGGGCCACTGGGCGGCGAGGTTGGAGATGGCCCACTGCCAGCGACGGGACCGGCACAGGCCACCGTGGACGGCAATGTGGCTGGCCTCCTGAAGCACCCGGAGACGCGTCCCGGCGGCCACGACGGCAAGGGCGAAGGCGACCGGGCCACCAACCCTGCGGGCAAGGATGCCGATGAGCAGCAGGTCGCACCAGGCCCAGGCAAAAGGAAAGGTGGCGAAGACGGGGTCGAGCTTCTTGTGGTAGGACCGGCGACCACCCTCGGGGCCAGCGAGGCGCAGGAGCCGGAGCACCGGTGCGGGGTCGCGGTAGTAGAGGTGGTCTGCGACTCTCAACGACATCGCCAATACCAGGATGGAGAGCGCCACCGCGGGTAAGCCTCGCATGGGTGCCAGGGGCTGTCAAGGCCCAAACTGCGGCCGGCGATCTGGGCCTTGACGGGTCGACGCCGGTCGGCCAGTATGTTGCCGCCACGCACCAGTATCTTAAACGGTCAAGCAAGCTGCGACAGCAACCTGTAACGAGCATGACGAGAGTTTGCGGCGGTTTCCAGGGCACGGCGCCGCACGGTTTCGGCGTGCAACCGAGCCGGGCGCCGAGCGGTCGCGAAAGACCTGGGTCTGGATCCCAGGAGATGCGGGTTCGAATCCCGTCTGGTGCACTCCTTTTAGTTGAGGAGGGGAGGTGAATAATGACAGAAATCGGCTCGGAGCAGGTAGAGCGCCTGGCTGGCCCAATGGCCAGGGTAGGTGCTCCAGTGTCAAAGCTGAGCGCGCCAATAGCCAACCTGAGGACACCAATGGCGAGGTTGGTCGCTCCAGTAGCGAAACTGAGCGCGCCAATGGCCAACCGCTGACCAGTTTGGCCTAGGCCGTGGTTACCCGTGCCCTGGAAGCCGCCGTGCCCTGGAAGCCGTGCCCTGGAAGCCGTGCCCTGGGAGGTATTGCCCGGCCCGTGCCGGCCCGACGGCCGGCACGGGTGGGCAACGGGACGCTATCTCTGGCCCGAAGTTGGCTCGGGAACGGTCTCTCCGATCGCCCGCCGCACGCCGCGCACGACGACGCCCATCACGTCGGCGGGTAGGCGCCGGCCAAGCGGGCCTCGGTGAAGGAAGTCCCGGTCCAGGGTGGTGATCTCCTCGCAGAACAGGACGCTTTGGTGCTCCAAGCCTCCGGCGCCCGCCGGAAGCCGGACTCGAGTAGGGCCGAGACGCCCTCTGGAGAATGCGGGAATCACGATCAAGTCGTCGCGCAGCCGGTTGCGCACGTCCTCGGAGATCACGAGCGCCGGTCGAGGTTGGTGCGGATCGTCGGGTTGGCCCGGCGTGTGCACCAACCACATCTCGCCGCGCTGCGGCGTTGCCGGAGGGAGCCGGCGCATCAACCGCGGTGGGCCCGGCGGGCGACCGCACTGATCCGGACGGAGCGCCATGAGGCTCGCTCCTCCTCGTCCGTGTCGATCCCGTCGCTCCTGTCGGTCCCGTCGCCGAACTGGGCCTCCATCGCTGCCGCCTGTCGTGACGACGACCACAGAAGGAGTGCCTGGTCGATCACCTTGCTGCGGTCGAGGCCAGCATGGTCCTCGACGAAGGCGTCGACCTGGCTCAACAGCTGGGGGTCGACGGTCACGCTTACCTTGACCCGTCCCATACTACCGACTGTAGCAGGACAAGTCGGATACTACGTCGGACAAACGCTGCCCTGGAGGCCGTGACCATATCTTTGGCGGATGATCGCACCTGGAGGGGGCGGCCCGAGCGGTTATGGCGGCCCCGTGGAGGTGTGGCTGGCACACCTTCTCGACGATGCCATCCACGGTTTCGGCGAGACCGAAGCGACCGTCACCCGGGTCGATCTGTCCAGCCCGTCGAAGCTGGGCGAGGCCCGGGCGGCCGTGAGCTTGCCGGACCGGGCCCGAACCGACCGCGGGACCTGGAGGCGGCTAGCCGACGGGCTGGGCCGCGACCCGAGGGTCGACCGAGTGGTGGCCGTGCCCCCCACGCTGTACGTGACACTGGCCGAGGGAGTCCTCGAATCCGGAGTCGCCCTGGCCTGCGGGCGAGATCCGGCCGCCCCAGACCCGGCCGCCCCCGACCCACCGGGGGGGCCCGGCGTGGTGGTCGTGTTCTGCAGCCCCAATGCCAACAAGCCCCTCCACATCGGCCACATGCGGGCGTGCTTCCTCGGGATGTCGATCGCCCGCCTGTTCGAGGCCTCGGGGGCCACGGTGGCCCGGTCCCAGATGCTGTCCAACTTCGGCATTCACATGTGCCAGGCCCTGGCCGTGCAAGAGCGGGGCAGCACCCCGGCCGCCGCCGGCCTGAAGGGCGACCACTTTGTCGGTCGCCTGTACCGGGCCTACCACGACGCCCTGGCCGGAGCCGGTGAGGGGACCACGCACTCAGCGGCCTGCGACGACCCCGCCGGCGCCAGCGGCGGCGCCGAGCACGAGCGGCCGTGCCTGCGGTGCCGGCCCGGCCACCTCCTCAGAGCCATGGCCGGCGGTGACGCCGGGGCGTTGGAGGCCAACCGGGCCCTCGGCGAATGGGCCATCGAGGGGATCCTGGCCACCCAGAACAGGATCGGCACCACCCACCACTCCTGCCTGCGGGAGTCGGAGGTCATAGGGCTGGCCACCGGGGTCGTCGAGGCGGCGGTCGCCGCCGGCGTGTGCAGGAGACGGCCCGACGGGTCCACCTACATCCCGGTGAGGAGCACCGGCGAGGCAGACCTCACCCTGTTGCGCCGGGACGGCACGTCGCTGGTCTTCGCCATGCTCCTCGGCATCTACCTGACCCGTAGCTCAATGTACCCGGGGTGGGACGTGGTCGAACTGACCGGCGAGCAGTGGAGGGCGGGGAGGACGGCCATGTACGAGGTCCTCGACCGCCTGGGCCGCCGGGGTCTGGTCAGGGGTACCGAGGGAGTGTTCTTCGGCATGGTGCAGCTCGGAGGCCAGGTGATGCGCTCGCGCGACGGCCCGGTGGCCCTGGTGGACGACCTCGTCGACCGGGTGGCGGCACGGGTCGGGGCCTCGGAGGAGCTGCCGGCCCCCTGGCGAGCCGATGCCGAGAGCCGTGACCGCATGGCCGTGGCCTTGCTCGAGTACCACGTCCTCGGCTTCGCCCGGGCCAAGGGGTTTAGCTTCGACCCCGAAGCCATGTGGCACGACGCCACGTCGCGCCTGGTGGCGGTGCACCGGGCCCTGGCCTGGGCCGCGCATCCGGCAGGGCCTCCCGCCGGGGCAGGGCCTCCCACCGGGGCAGGGCCTCCCGCCGGGGCAGGGCCTCCCGCTCGGGCCCTGGCGCTGGCCCTGGCCCGCCACTGGAGCTGCGTGACCAAGGCCAGGGACAAGCGTGACCCGGCAATCCTGGTCCGCTATGTCGACGACCTCGCCGGCCGGGCCCTCGCCGTGGGGGACCCGAGCCGGGTTGCCCCCGAGCTCCGCCAGGCGTCGTCGCGGGTGCTGCGCCAGTCCCTGCACATGTTGGGCATCGATCTCCCCTGTTAGGCTAGCTTAGCTAAGCTACCTACCTAGAGCTAGAGGTGCAAGGCCGGTCCGGGGACCAAGAGGGCCACCTCAGCGCCGGCGGCCAGGAACACCCCGAGGGGGATTCTGGTGCGCAAGTTCGCCCTCCTGGCTGCCACCAGGGCCCCGCCGGTGAGCACCGTTGCCGAGATGGCGGCGAGGAAGCCGAGGACCACGGTGCCAACCCCGAGCCAACCCAGCCCGACGCCCAACAACGCGGCGAGGCGGACGTCGCCCAAGCCCAACATGGTGGATGCCCGAGAGTGGACAGCTGCGAACACGGCGAAGCAGCCCGCCCCACACGCCACCGCCACCCCGAGGCGGGACCACTGGTCGTTGGCGCCGGCGGTGACTAGCAGCACCGCGCCTAGCGCGGCGAGACTGGGGTACAGGACCTTCTTGGGCAGGAGCCTGCGATCGAGGTCGAAGAGGGTCAGACATACCAAGCCCCCTGCCATCACCAGCTCGGCAGCCAGGGTGAGGCTCACCCCGAAGCGAAAGGTGAGCCCGGTGAACAGCGCACCGGTGCACAGACCTACCGTGAGGTGCCGGCGAAACGTGCTTCGGCCACAGACGCCCTGGTCGGCAAATGAGCCGAACCAGAGCCCAAAGCTGCTGATGGCGGGGGCGAGGGGGAATGTCGTGGGGCCGAGGGGGATTGTCGGCTCTTCTGACGTTTCCGGGGGTGGCCTGAACTGGTGAAACGCGGCGCACGCCGTCTCCGGCCTACGGTTACTGGCTTGTTCGAGGTCAGTCCCGTGGGAGGAGAACGGCGTGCGTTACGCGAAAC
>JBOGGP010000006.1:0-25031 GCA_050744105.1 Acidimicrobiales bacterium | reverse complement strand
TGGGATCCCCGCCACCGGGCTGTGCGCACCGTCCTGGCCCTGTCGGGCTGGACGGCGGGATCGGTGCTGGCCAACCAGGTCAGCTTCTACGTCGTCCAGCTGCTGGCCGGCGCCCGCGGCGGCGACGTCACCGCCTTCAACTACGCCTACCAGTTCTTCCAGCTGCCCTATGCGATCTTTGCCGTCTCGATTGCCTCGGTCATCTCCCCGGACCTGGCCGAGCGATGGTCGGCCGGCGCCATGCGCGCCTACCGGGCCCGGCTGGGCTCGGGCATCCGCCTGACCCTGGCCATACTGGTGCCGGCCGGCGCCGGCTACGCGGTGATCGCCGGGCCCCTGCTCCACCTGGCCCTGGACCACGGGCGGGTGTCGGGCCCCGAGGCCCACCTGACCGCCGTGCTGCTGGCCATCTTCGCCCTCGGCCTGCCCGGCTTCAGCGTGTACCTCCTGCTGATGCGGGCCTACCAGTCGATGAAGGACACCCGGGCCATGTTCTGGCGCTACTGCGCCGAGAACGCCCTGACCCTGGTGGCCGCCGCCGCCCTCTACCCCGCCCTCGGGGTCAGGGGACTGGCGCTGGGTTGGATCGGGGCCTACTCGGTGGTGGCGGTGACGGCCTTCGCCCAGGTGGCCCGGCGCACCGGGGGGCTGCAGGGCGAGGCGCTGCGGGCCACCGCCTGGCGGGTGGCCGTGGCCAGCGCGGCCATGGTCGCCGCCCTCGAGGGCCTCGGCGCCGTCCTGCCGGGGAGTGCCGGGGTGGCGGTGACGGTCGTCAAGGTGTGCCTGCTGGCCGTGGTGGGCACAGCGGTGTACGTGCTGGTGGCGCTGTGGCTCGGGGTGGCCGAGGTGCGCCGGGTGCTCCTGGTCCGCTGGAGCGGGCGCTGAGCGTGGCACCATCGGGGAGTCCACGTCCAGCGGTAGGAAGGAGCCGGGTTGCCGGGTGTCCGGGTGGTGACAGACAGTGCCAGCGACGTGCCCGACGAGGTGCTGGCCGAGCACGGGATCGGGCTGGTGCCGCTCCGGATCCGCTTCGGGGCCGACGAGCTGGTGGACCGGGTGGGGCTGCCGACCAAGGAGTTCTGGGCCCGGGCCCGCGCCTACCCGGGCCTGCCGGCCACCTCGGCGCCCTCGCCCGGGCAGTTCCACCAGGCATTCGTGGCCATGGCCGACCAGGGGGCCGACGCCGTGGTCTGCGTCACCCTGTCGTCCAAGCTGTCGGTCACGGCCGAGGCGGCCCGCCAGGCGGCCCGGGAGCTCGACGGACGGCTGGCCGTGCGGGTCGTCGACTCCCTGAGCGTGACCATGGGAGAGGGCCTGCTCGTCCTGGCCGCCGCCCGGGCTGCCGAGGAGGGGGGGAAAGTGGACGACGTGGTCTCCACCGTCGTCGCCGCCCGGTCCCGCCTGGCTGTCTTCGCCGTCCTGGACACCCTCGACAACCTCCGTCAGGGGGGACGTATCGGTGGCATGCAGGCCCTGATGGGTTCGCTGCTCAGCATCAAGCCGGTCATCGAGGTGGTCGACGGGGAGGTGGCCCCGGAGTCCAGGCAGCGGACCCGGGGCCGCTCGCTGCGCTACCTGGCGGCCAAGGTGCACGCCGCCGGGGCCCTCGACGCCATGGCCGCCTTCGGGGCCGATGCCGCCGACCTCGACCAGTTCCTCTCGCTCATCGCCGGCGTGGCGCCGGCCACCCCGCTGGTGGTCTCCGAGATCGGCCCGGTGATCGGGACTCACTGCGGCCCCGGGGCCATCGGCGTGGCCATGCTGGCGAGCGACCGGCCCCCCTCCGACCGGCCAGGCACGGACCGGCCCCCCGGCGCCGGGGCGCCCGGTGCCGGGGGGTGGGGGCGGTAACCTCGTGACCGCCGTGCCCGGATTCGACGCCCTCACGCCTCTCTGCACGGGCCAGCTGCTGAGCGGCCGCTACCGGCTGGTCCGGCCCATCGCCCGGGGGGGGATGGCCGACGTGTGGCAGGGTCACGACGAGATCCTCAGCCGCGACGTGGCCGTCAAGGTGCTCCAGGACCGCTATGCAACCGACGCCGCCTTCCTGGAGCGGTTCCGCCGCGAGGCGGTGGCCGCCGCCCGCCTGGCCCACCCCGGGGTGGTGGCCACCTTTGACGCCGGAGCCGACGGCGCCACCACCTACATCGTCATGGAGCTGGTCCGGGGGACCACCCTGCGCCAGTACCTGGCCGAGCGGGGACCGCTGTCGCCGGCGCTGGCCCTCGGCATAACCGCCCAGATCGCCGACGCCCTGGCCGTGGCCCACCGGGCCGGGATCATCCACCGCGACATCAAGCCGGCCAACGTCCTGCTCTGCGACGACGGCGGCAAGCTGCCCCGGGCCAAGGTCACCGACTTCGGCATCGCCAAGGCGGCGGAGGGGCTCGGCTCCGACCTCACCCGCACCGGGACGGTCCTCGGCACCCCTCGCTACCTGAGCCCCGAGCAGGTCGAGGGGGCCCAGCCCGACGCCCGCACCGACCTCTACGCCTTGGGCGTCGTCACCTTCGAGATGCTCACCGGGCGCTCCCCCTTCGAGGGGGACAGCGAGATGGCCCTGGCCATGGCCCGGGTGAGCCGGAGCGCCCCCCGGGTCCGGGAGCTGCGCCCCGAGGTGCCCAGAGCGGTCGACGACCTGGTGGCCGAGCTGCTGGCCACGAGCCCGGAGCGGCGGGTGCCCACGGCGGCCGACCTGCGCCTTGACCTGGAGGCGCTGCTGGTGTCGTTGCGGGCCAGCGGCAGCGGCCGTCCCGCTCACCGCCCGGCCCATCGCCCTGCCCCCCGGCGCCATCGACCGGTGCCACGACGGCCGGCGGGCGACGACGACACCAGCCCGTCGCGTCCTCCCCGGGGGCGGGTGCCACGGGCCCGGTCGGGGGCAGGCGGCCGGCCGGCGGGCAAGGCCCGGCGGAGCCCCAGCCGAGCCCCCGGCGTGGTGGTAGGGGCGCTGGCCCTCGCTGCCGTGGCCATCGGTGCCCTGTTGTTGGAGGGCGGCCACCGCCCGTCGCCGCCGGGGACGGCCACGCCTCCGGCCCAAGCGGCCACCCCGGTGGGCATCGGGTCGGTGTCGGTGTGGATAGTGCCCCCCATGAAGAATCCGGACAACCCCGACCAGGTGGGCAGGACCTTCGACGGCAACCCGCAGACCACATGGTCCAGCGCCGTCTACACCAGGGCCGACTTCGGCGGCTGGGGCGGGGAGGGCCTGGCCGTGCACCTCACCCGCCGGGCCCGGGTCACCGAGCTGGTGGTGACCTCGCCCACCGTCGGGTGGGCAGCGAGCACCTACGTGTCCGACACCGAGCCCACAACCCTGGCCGGCTGGGGCCCGGCGACGGCGACCCAGCCCGACGTCGCCGGCTCGACCACCTTCGACCTGGCCGGCCGCACCGGCAGCTGGGTGATGCTGTGGATGACCAACACCGGCCCGGCCCTGTCCGTCCAGGTCGGCCAGCTGCGGGTCAGCTGACCGCGCCGCTCTCCCGGCTGGGCGGGTCCCGATGGGGAGCCGCCGCAGGGCCGGGGGCCCGCCGGCGGGCCACCCCTAGTGCGAGCAGTGTTGGTACGACCGCTCCTAGCGCGATAGCCAGCCAGCCACCGGCCGGTATGGCGGCCTGGCCAGGACCCTGGGACAGCCACGCCCCCGAGGCCAGGGCGGCCACGGAGGCGGCCGCCACCCCCAGCCAGCCCCGGGCCGAGAGCCCCCCGGCGACCAGGCTGGCTGCCTCGCCGACCGCCAGGGGCACGGCCACGCCGGCCAGGACGGGCACCGCCCCGCTGAAGCTGTACTCTCCGAGGATCACCGCCGCCAGGGCGGCCAGCACGGCGCCGAGCGCAGCGGCCAGCAGGGTGCGCACGGTCGGCGACCCTAGCCTGAGCGCCCGGCCGCTCGGGGTCGTCTCGGGCCAACCCGGGTAGGAGAACGCCCATGTCAGACATATCCCCCGCCGGCTCCCCCGGACCAGCGCCGGCCGCACCAGCGCCGCCCGGACCAGCGCCGGCCGCACCAGCGCCGCCCGGACCAGCGCCGCCCGCACCAGCGCCGGCCGCACCAGCGCCGCCCGGACCAGCGCCGGCCGCACCAGCGCCGGCCGCACCAGCGCCGCCGGGACCGGACTGGACGGCGACGGTAGCCGACCGCATCGAGTCGGTGGTGAGCACCGTGCGGGACCGCACCACCGTGCCGATCATCAAGGTGGCCCGCGGCGTGGTCTTCGGCATGGTGGCCGCCTCGGCCGCCCTCGCCGCCCTGGTACTGGTCGTGGTCATGGCCGTGCGCCTCAACGTCTACCTTCCGCTGCATGACCCGGGCCGGCGGGTGTGGGTCGCCTACGGCGGCCTTGGTGCAATATTCGTGCTGGCCGGGGCGTTCTCCTGGCGGAAGCGAGGAAGCCCGAAGTAGCCGGCCCGCCGGCCTTGGCTCGATGGACCCCGGAGTGAAAATGCCTGAAATGCCTGAATTGCCTGTGCGCGACGTGACGATCATCGGCTCGGGCCCGGCCGGCCTGACGGCAGCGATCTATACCGCCCGGGCCAACCTGGCTCCCCTGGTCATCGAGGGCGAGCCGTCGTCGACGAGCGACCAGCCCGGCGGCCAGCTCATGCTCACCACCGACGTGGAAAACTTCCCCGGCTTTGTGAGCGGGGTGATGGGGCCCGAGCTCATGGCCGCCATGCGGGGTCAGGCGGAGCGCTTCGGGGCGGAGCTGCTGACCACCAAGGCCACCAGGGTCGACCTTACGGGGCCGGTCCGCAGGATCTGGGCCCGGGATCCGGCGACGGGCGAGGAGCACGTCGTCGCCAGCCGGGCCGTCATCGTCTCTACCGGCGCCCGGGCCCTCATGCTCGGCCTGGAGGACGAGTCCCGCCTCATCGGGCACGGCGTTTCCACCTGCGCCACCTGCGACGGGTTTTTCTTCCGGGGCCAGCCCATCGCTGTGGTGGGCGGGGGTGACTCGGCGCTGGAGGAGGCCAACTTCCTCACCAGGTTTGCCGACCGGGTGACGGTGATCCACCGCCGCAAGGAGCTGCGGGCGTCCAAGATCATGCAGGACCGGGCCTTCGCCAACCCGAAGATCGAATTCGTATGGGACAGCGTGGTCACCGGGGTGTTGGGCGACGCCAAGGTGGAAGGTGTGACCGTGCACAACGTGGTCACCGGAGAGGACAGGCCTCTGGCCGTCACCGGGTTGTTCGTGGCCATCGGTCACGTGCCCAACACCGCCATGTTCGAGGGGCAGCTGGACATGGACGCCGCTGGCTACCTTCATACCCACGACGGGACCCTGACCAACGTGGCCGGGGTGTTCGCCTGTGGCGACGTCCAGGACCACGTGTACCGCCAGGCGGTCACCGCTGCCGGCTCGGGGTGCATGGCCGCCCTAGACGCTGAGCGCTGGCTGGAGGCGAGCGGGGATTGGTCCGGCACCGAGCTTGCCGGCACCGAGCTGGCCGGCACCGAGCTGGCCGGCACCGAGCTGGCCGGCACCGAGCTGGCCGGCACCGAGCTGGCCAGCGAGGCGGGCGGAATGCCCCGGTGGTGAAGCGGTGTTGGACATCTTTGTGCGGGACGGACATCTCGCAGGTACCAGGAGGTCGAGCTCGGTGACTGAGACCGTATTGACACTGACGGACGAGACGTTCGACGAGGAGATCAAGTCGGCCGAGGAGCCGGTGCTGGTCGACTTCTGGGCGGAGTGGTGCGGCCCGTGCAAGATGGTCTCCCCGGTGCTCGACGAGATCGCCTCCGACAACGCCGGCAGGCTGCGGATCGGCAAGGTCAACGTCGACGACGCCCCGGACCTGGCCCGGCGCTTCGACGTGATGAGCATCCCCACGCTCATCCTGTTCAAGGACGGGGAGCCGCAGCTTCGCATGATCGGGTCCAAGGGCAAGCAGCAGCTACTGGACGAGCTGCACCGGTTCCTGTAGCCGGCCGACTCCTGTAGCCGGCCGACTCCTGTAGCCGGCCGGTTCCTGTAGCCGGCTGGCGGGACCTCGGAGCGGGGTAGGGCCTCCCTGCCGGTGCCGGACCGGGCGTGAGGTCGTCCACAGGTTGATGCACAGCCTGTGGACGAGGTCAAGAGATGACAAAGGTCCTAAGACTCTCCTCTACAACTTGAGGCTTGCCGGCGCCCGGGGGTCCCAAGGCCGGCCCATTGTGGGCCCGGTGCAGGTCCGGTGGACCGGGCGACGGCCGGGGCCGTGGGGCCACCCCGAGGGCGGAGCACCTAGTGCGGGCCTCAGTCCGCCGTCGGGGGCCCGGTCATGGCCCGGTAGATCCGCTCCAGGTCCTCCACGGTGGCGAAGTCGATGGTGACCCGGCCCCGCCGGGCGGTCATCTCCACGCTGACCCGAGTGTCGAGGCGGGCCGAGAGGAGCTCCTCCAGCTCGATCAGGGCAGGCGGGCGGCCGGCGCTGGCCCGGGCCGCCCGGCGGGCGGGGGTAGGGCCGTCGGTCCCGTTGCGGGCCCTGACCGCCTCCTCCACGGCCCGGACCGAGAGCGCCTCGTTGGCCGCTCGCCGGGCCAACGCCTCCTGGAAGCTGCGGTCCGGCGTGCCCAGCAGGGCCCGGGCGTGGCCGGCCGAGAGCTGGCCGTCGGCCACCAGCTTCTGCACGCTGGGTGGCAGCTGGAAGAGGCGCAGGGTGTTGGTGATGGTGACCCGGCTCCGGCCGACGCGGGCGGACAGCCGCTCGTGGGTGAGGCCGAAGTCCTCGATTAGCTGCTGGTAGGCGCCGGCCTCCTCGAGGGGGTTGAGGTCCTGGCGGTGGAGGTTCTCCACCAGGGCCTGCTCCACGCTGGCGGTGTCGGTGACGTCGCGCACGATGGCGGGGATGCTGGCCAGCCCGGCCCGGCGGGCCGCCCGCCACCGGCGCTCGCCGGCGACCAGCTCGTAGGTGGAGTCACCGGCCTGGCGCACCAGGATGGGCTGGAGCACGCCCAGCTCCCGCACCGAAGCGGCCAGCGACGTCAGCGCCTCCTCGTCGAAGTGGCCTCTCGGCTGGTGCGGGTTCGGTCTGATCGACGTCACCGGGATGTCCACCAGGGCGGAGGTGCGCTCCCCCCTGACCTCGTTGGGGATCAGGGCGCCGAGTCCCCTACCTAACCCGCTGCGGCGCGCCACCACTCACCTCCTTGGCCAGCTCCCGGTAGGCGATGGCGCCTCGGGACGAGGAGTCGAAGACGATGATGGGCTGGCCATAGGAAGGGGCCTCGCTGAGGCGAACGGTACGAGGGACGATGTGGCGGCACACCCGGTCGCCGAAGTGGTTGCGCACCTCGTCGACCACCTGCTCGGCCAGCCGGGTCCGGGCGTCGTACATGGTGAGGATGATCGTGGTCACCTCGAGTGCCGGGTTGAGATTGGCCTTGACCAGGTTGACGTTGCGGAGGAGCTGACCGAGGCCCTCCAGGGCGTAGTACTCGCACTGGATGGGCACCACTACCTCGCCGGCGGCGGCCAGGCCGTTGACCGTCAGCAGTCCAAGAGACGGTGGGCAGTCGATGAGGGTGAAGTCGAAGTCGTCGTGGACGGTCTCGACCGCCCGCTTGAGGCGAAGCTCCCGGCTGAATGCGGGGACAAGCTCGATCTCGGCGCCGGCCAGGTCGATGGTGGCCGGCACCACGAACAGGTTGCGCAGGCTGGTGGGCTCGATGCAGTCCTCGACGGCCACGTCGTGCAGGATGACGTCGTAGACCGAGGTGTCCAGGTTGCGGGGATTGACGCCGAGTCCGGTGGTGGCGTTGCCCTGGGGGTCGAGGTCGACCACCAGGACCCGGTACCCGAGTTCGGCCAGGGCGGCGCCCAGGTTGACCGCCGTGGTGGTCTTGCCCACACCACCCTTCTGGTTGGCGATGGCCAGCACCCGGGGCAGGGGGCGAGAGCTGCCCGGGTGGGTCGGCCGTCCGTCCGCAGGTTCGCGTCCAGAACAGCGATCAGGGGCGAGGGCACCCAGCTCGGCGCCTCCGAGATCGAGCCCGATCGACTCGGACGGGGTGAACGGGGCCAGGCGCCGGCGCCCCGGTGCGGAGTCTGCTGTGGCCGCTGTGCCCTCCGTAGCCCCTGTGCCCTCCGTAGCCCCTGTGCCCTCGGAGAGCTCGGGGGCGGCACCGGCCCCCCCCACCCTGGCCTCCTCACCGCCCTCCTCACCGTTTGGTGGTGACCCTGGGCCTCCTTCTCGGAGCAGGCGGAAGATCTGGTCCGCCCGCTCCCCTAGTTCGTTGGGGTCGGTCATCCTCCCATCGTGACCGGGCTGGCCGCCAGAAGCAAGCCTTTCCGGCCGGCGACCCCTCAGCCGGCGGAATTTCCACAGGGTCGCCTTGGTAGCAGGCGTCCGGGTTTCACGTGAAACGAGGGGCCCGGGTTGTCCGCGTCGCTCAGGCGCCGGCGCCAGGAGCCAGGTTGCTCAGGCCGTCCGAGCCGAGGTTGAACAAGGGGCGCTTGAAAGGCACCCCGGTTCTGCGAGGGAATCGGTCGGGGCAGGGGGAGACCTGTCGGAACCGGCGCAGGGCCACTGGGTCCACGGCGGCGCCGTCGGGTGCCAGGCCCAGGTGGTCGAGCAGGTCCGCCGACCAACGGTCCGGAGCTCCGGGAGGTTCGGAGACCAGCAGTGAACCGCCAGGTCGGAGTAGTGGAGCGGCGCACTCCGCGGTGGGAGCGGGGCCGGCGAAGGCACGGGCCACCACCAATCCGGCGGCGCCCCGGAGGGCCGACCGGCCGATCTCCTCTGCCCGTTGGCAGGCCACCTCGACCCGCTCGTGGATGCCCAGGACATCCACCGCCCCGGTCAAGAAGGAGGCCCGCCGGTGATTGGCCTCGATCAAGACCCACGGCCGGCCGGGGCAAGCCAGCGCCAGGAGCAATCCTGGCACTCCCGCCCCGCTCCCCAGGTCCACGGCCGGGGACTCGGCAGGACGGCCGTCGTCTTGGGGGACAAGCCGCAGGAAGGCCAGACCGTGCGACATGTGCTGCTCGACAGGCCCGGGGCCCAAGAAGCCGAGCAGGCGGGCCTCGCCGAGCAGGTCGGTCAGCTTCCCCAACGCCGCCTGGGTCAGCCCCGGCGGCGGCGGGAGGTCACTAACCTCCGGGGAGGACGACGACGTAGCGGTGCGGGTCCTCACCCTCGGACGTGGTGCGCACGCCGGTGAGGCCGTTGACCGTGTCGTGGACCACCTTGCGATCGGCGGCGCTCATCGGCTCCATGGCCTTGCGGCTGCCCGACGTCAGGACGGACTGGGCCACCTGCTCGGCGAAGCGGGCCAGGGCCTGGTTGCGCTGGTGGCGGTAGCCGCTGACATCGACCAGCAGCCGGCCGTTGGTTGCGCCTGTCTGGCGTTGGACGACGGTGCGGGTGAGGTCCTGGAGGGCGAGCAGCGTGGTCCCCTTGGGACCGATGAGCACACCCAGGTCGCCACCGTCCACGTCGACCGCCAAGGTGTCCTCGTCGGGCTGGGATGCGGCGACGTTGCCCTTCATACCGAGCTCGCCCAGGAGGCCGGCCAAAAAGTCAACCGCCACCTGTCCCTGCGTATCCAACGGCACTTCCACTTGTCCTGCCTCCTCCGGATGTCGGTTCGATGGTCCGCTGGCCGGCCGGGACCGCCGGCGCTGACGACCTGGCCGGGCCGGTGCAACGGGGTGCTCGAGCGGGGCCGGGCCGGATGGAGCGGCTGGGCCGGCGTCGGGAGCAGCCGACCCGGGAGCCTGGGAGCCGGAGCGCTCCAGAGTACCGTCGGGCATTGGAGGCTCCACTGTCGCCGACCCCTCCATCTCGCCCGGCTTGTGCCGGCGCCTTCGCTCACGCCTGTCGTCCTTGGCCTGGGGGGCCGTGGGCCTGACCCGGGCCCGCACCCGTGCCTCGGTGCGCATCCTCCCGAACAACCCGACGCGAGCGTCGGAGAGGACCTCGAACTCGGCCTCGTCCTCGTCGACCCCCAGCTCGTCGAGGGCAGCCTCCCTGGCCTCCTCCAGTGACCGACCGGTGGTCTCCACCCACTCCATGTCAGCGGCCCCGGCGCTTCTTGGACCGTGACCTGGGTGGTGGGATGTTGCGTCCCGGCCCCCTGCGAGCGCCCGAACCGGCGCCGGCCGACGTCCCGGCACCGTTGGCCGGCGGGCTCGAGCCCTTGCTGCTCGCCCCGTTGGAGCTGGCCCCGTTGCTCATGGCCCTCCGGGCCCCGTTGGTACCGGCCCCGTTGGCACCGGCCTGACCGGTGGGGAGGCTGCGTGTCCGGGCGCTCGCCGGCTTGGCGGTGCCGGGCTTGGTCGGGGCCGGCTTCCCGTTTGTCGCGGTCGTGTCCCGGGGCCGGCCCGCCTTGGGGTTGCCCGGTCCTTTGGTGCCGCTGGCCGGGGTCTGAGCCTGACCCAGGCTGCGGGCCCGGCTCTGCTCCAGGAGCTCCCGCAGCTTGGGACGCCCGGCGGCGGGCACGCCAGGGGAAGCCGGCTTCTTGGTCCCGCCGGCCCGATCAATGTCGCGGGTCTTGGCCTCGATCTCCCGGACCTCGTCGACCACCAGGGCCTTGACCTTAGGGTCATAGCGGTACATCACCACCTGCTGGACGATCCGGCACAGGTTGGACATGGCGTAGTAGAGGATGACGCCGGCCGGGAAACGGATGCAGATGAACCCAAAGACGATGGGGATGTACTTCATCATCTTCATCTGCGGGTTTTGGGCGGCGGCCGGGTTGCGGTTCATCGTCATCGCCGTCTGGTAGTACTGCGTGCCGATCATGGCCAGCAGCAGCAGGTAGAACGGCAGGGCGGCCAGGAGGGAGGCGTGGTGCGACAAAGCGTTGTCGGCCAGGTTTACCCCGAAAGCGCTTATCTTCCCGTGGGCGTTCACGATTGCCTGGTACATCGCCGTGTGGGGGTTGAGGTACTGGGGGTGGGGCGTGCCGTGCTGGAACGTGCTCAGGCCGTCGATGACACGGAAGAGGGCGAAGAAGACGGGCAGTGGCAGGATCGTCGGCAGGCACGAGCCAAATGGGCTGACGCCGCGCTCGCGGAACAGGTCCATCTGAGCTTGAGCGAAGGCGGCCTTGTCGTTGCGGTGCTTTTCCTTGAGCTTGGCCAGCTCGGGCTGCAGGGCCTGCATGGCCAGCATGGAGCGCGTCGACTTGAGGGTCAGCGGCGAGATGAGGATCATCCACACCACGCTGAGCAGCAGGATGGCGATGCCGAAGTTGGGTATCACCGCGTAGAACGCGGCCAAGACGTCGGCGATCGGTTTGGCGATCGGGTTCAGCATCAGTTCCTCATTCCGGGACGGGGTCCGCGCCGAAGGGTCCTCCGGGGCGGCAGCGCAGGAGGCGGCTGGCGGTCAATCTGAGGCCCCGGCGGGTGCCGTGGAGGCGGAGCGCCTCGAGCGCGTACTGCGAGCAGGTGGGGGTGAACCGGCACGGGGACACCCGACCTATCCGGAACAGCTGGTATGTGGTGACAATGCCCGTCAGCGCCTTCTGCACGACCGTGGCACCCGCCGGTGTCTCGGTAACCGGCCGGTGGGAACCGGGAGGCGCGCAGGTCTCAGGCATGGGGTCGCTCCGCCGGAGCGGGGGCGTCCACCAGGGCGGCCAGGCTTTCCAGGGCGTGCATCAGGTTAGTCCGTAATTCGTCGAAAGACAGGGTGTCGGCTCCGGGTGCGGCATTGACAAGATAGGCACCTGGGGCGAGACGAGGGGCGTCAGCAGCCAGGATGGCCCGAAGCCGACGCCGGAGCCGGTTGCGCCGGACCGCCGGACCGACCTTGCGCCCGATGGCGAAGGCGACGCAGGGCGGGTCAGGTGACCCGTCGCCCGACCATGATACCGTCAGCGGTCCGCTGCGGCGGCGCCGGCCCCGGCGGATGGCGGCGAAGGTGGAGCGGCTCCTTACCCGCCCGATCAGGCCGAGAGCCTCTTGCGGCCCTTGAGGCGCCTGGCCTTGATGATGGCCCGACCGGCACGGTCCGACATGCGGTGGCGAAAGCCGTGACGCTTGGCCCGGCGGCGGTTGTTGGGCTGGAAGGTACGCTTCACTTGGCTCGCCTCCTGACGCGCCCCTCGCCCCGGCGGGCTGGGTGCGCGGCGTGGCCCAGCGTAGGCGGCTCCGTGGCGAGCGGCAAGGCGCCGCCCCGGCGGCGGCAGTCCAGGACGCCCAGAATCGAGGCCCGGGTAGGCTGTCGGCTCCCGTCCTCACCTGAGGACCCATCCGAGGCTGCGTGGACGTGCGAGAAACCGGGCCCCGACGCCGGCCCGCCCCCGAGGTCGAGCCCCATCACCGCAACGTGCAGGGCGGCGCGGCACGCGCCGCGGTCTTCGGGGTCAGCGACGGCCTGGTGACCAACGTGTCGCTGATCATCGGGGTGGCCGGCGCCCAGAGCGCGGGGCCCTACGTGCGCCTGGCCGGGTTTGCCGGGCTGCTGGCCGGCGCCGTCTCGATGGCCGGCGGCGAGTACGTGTCGATGAAGGCCCAGGGAGAGCTGTTCGAGCGGGAGCTGGACATGGAGCGCCGGGAGCTGACGCGGTCGCCGGCGGCCGAACGCAGGGAGCTGGCCAAGATCTACGAGTCGCGCGGAGTCGACCCCAAGGTGGCCGACGACATGGCCTCGGAGATGATGCGGACCCCCGAGCTGGCCCTCCAGACCCACGCCCGAGAGGAGCTGGGCGTCGACCCCAGCTCGCTCGGGTCCCCGCTCCTGGCCGCCGGCTCGTCCTTTGCCAGCTTCGCCGTGGGAGCGGTCATCCCCCTGCTCCCGTGGTTCTTCACGGCAGGCTCGGTGGCCGAGGCCATCTCGGTGGCCGCGGCTGCCCTCACCGCGGTGCTGATCGGGGCGGCGATCGCCCGGGCCACCGGCCGGTCGATCCTGCGCGCCTCGGTGCGCCAGCTGGCGGTGAGTATGCTCGCCGCCGGAGTCTCCTTTGCCCTCGGCCGCCTGGTGGGTGTCAACCTGAGCGGCTAGCTCCACTCGCCTCCCTTCCCCCGCTCTCCGGCGCGGGCCCCCGTACCGTCTGGAGCCGTCTCTCGCCCATGCCCTCCGCTGCGCCGAGCAATCTCCCGGGCACCGTCGTCCACCTCCCCCAGCTGTTGGCGGCGACGAGCGTCAGCGCCGCCCAGGACCGGGGGGTGATCCACCAGATCTGCGTCGACATTCTCGGGATGTCGTCCAATAGCGCCCACACCGCCCAGGTCTGGCTGGACGGGCCCGTTCGGGTGATCTTCGTCCTGGCCATCGCCCTCGTGCTCACCCGCCTCGAGCGCCGGTTCTCCCGGCGCCTGGTGGGAGCCCTGCGGCTGGTGTCACCGCTGCGCACGGCCACCGGGCGGGGGATCGAGCGCACCCGGACGATCGCCGGGGTGGTGTCGGCGGTGATCCGCACGACCATCTGGATCATCGCCTGGCTCACCATCTTCAGCGAGCTCGGCGTCAGGCTGACCCCCTTCGTCGCCGGCGCCACCGTCATCGGCGCCGCCGTCGGCTTCGGGGCCCAGACCCTGGTCAAGGACTTCCTGTCCGGCCTGCTGATCCTGGCCGAGGACCAGTACGAGGTGGGCGACAACATCGTGGTGGGTAGCACCGCCGGCGTCGTCGAAGCCGTCACCCTGCGGGTGACCCGGATCCGCGCCGTCGACGGTGTGGTGTGGTACGTCCCAAACGGCGACATCCGCACGGTGGGCAACAACTCCGAGGGCGACAGCGTGGCCCTGGTCGAGGTGGTGGTCCCCCTGGGCACCGACCTGGCCGGTGCCGGCCGGGTGGCCGAGGAGGAGGCTCGGGCCATGGCCGCCGACCAGAAATGGTCCTCGTGCATCGTCGGCCAGCCCAGCTTCCTGGGCGTGGCCGCCGTCGCCGCCGACGGGGTGACGATGCGGGTGACGGTGCGCACCGTCCCCGGTGAGCACCTGAGGGTGGCACGAGACCTGCGCCTGCGCATCCTCGAACGCCTGCGGAGGGAGGGCCTGGCCTGGAACCCCGACGTCGCCGGGCCAGGCGAGCCGGCGGCCGACGGGGCCGCGCCGGCGGCAGGCGGGACTGTCCCCGGAGGCAGGGGCGTGGAAAGTTGATCAACCAGGTCGACTTTGGGGCTGATTTGGGGTTAGCCTGGCCGAGACCTACACGATCCCGATTGACCACACGATCCCGATTGACCCCACGATCCCGGCCGACCACGGGATCCCGACCAAGCAGGCGACTCAGCCAAGGAGGACGAAATGGCACTGCAACTGGGCGACGAGGCCCCCGACTTCACCGCCGAGACCACCGAGGGGACGTTGAGCTTCCACGACTGGCTGGGAGAGGGGTGGGGCGTCCTGTTCTCGCATCCCAAGGACTTCACCCCGGTCTGCACCACCGAGCTCGGCGCCATGTCCAAGCTGGCCGACGATTTCGCCCGACGCAACGCAAAGGTCGCCGCGGTGAGCGTGGACCCCGTCGAGTCTCACAAGGCGTGGCTGGGTGACATCAACGAGACCCAGGACACCACCGTCAACTATCCCCTGATCGCCGACCCCGACCGCAAGGTGGCCGACCTCTACGGGATGATCCATCCCAACGCCAGCGACACGGTGACGGTGCGCTCGGTGTTCGTCATCGGCCCGGACAAGAAGGTGAAGCTGACCATCACCTACCCCCAGAGCACCGGCCGCAACTTCGACGAGATCCTCCGCGTGCTCGACTCGTTGCAGCTGACCGCCAAGTACAGCGTGTCCACGCCGGCCAACTGGGTCGACGGTGGTGACGTGATCATCTCCCCGGCCATCAACGACGAGGCGGCCAAGGAGAGGTTCCCCAAGGGATGGGAGACCAAGAGGCCCTACCTCCGCCTCACCCCCCAGCCCAACAGGTAGGCGCCGGTCAGCCGGCCGCGCCCATGTCGGGAAGGGCCCCCTCCGGGTCATGCAAGGGCACCAGCTCCCGATGACGGGGGCGGTGATCGTCGACGTGGTGCGCACCGCCGGAGGCATCCGCCACGGCCGGTTGGCCGGCTGGCACCCGGTCGACCTGGCCGCCGAGGTGCTCAAGTCCCTGACCCAGCGCAACGACCTCGACCCGGCCGAGGTCGACGACGTGATCATGGGGTGCGTCATGCAGGTGGGGGCTCAGGGCCTCAACCTGGGCCGCAACGCCGTCCTGGCTGCCGGCTGGCCCGAGGCGGTGCCGGCGGTGACGATCGACCGCCAGTGCGGCTCGGCCCAGCAGGCGGTGCACTTCGCCGCCCAGGGCGTGATGTCGGGTGCGTACGAGGTGGTGGTGGCGGCGGGGGTGGAGGTCATGAGCCTGGTGCCCCTCGGGGCCTCGGGCATGGTCCCCGCCGTGGGGGCTCCCCTGGGGCCGACGGTGGCGCGGCGCTATGCCGCCGCCGGCGGTCTCGTGCCCCAGGGGATCTCCGCCGACCTGGTGGCGCGGCAGTGGCGCCTGTCGCGCCAGGATCTGGACACCTACGCCGCCCAGAGCCACCAGCGGGCGGCCCGGGCCACGGCCGAGGGCCGCTTCGCGGCCGAGATCGTCCCTGTGGCCGGGCGGGCTCGGGACAAGGGGACAGGGCGGCCGATCGACCTGGGCGAGGTGGTGATCGCCGACGAGGGCATCCGCCCGGCCGCCACCACCGACGTCCTCGGCCGGCTCAAGCCGGCCTTCGCCGCCGGCAGCGTGATCACCGCCGGCAACTCCTCCCAGATCGCCGACGGGGCAGCTGCCGCCCTGGTCATGAGCCAGGAGCGGTGCGCTTCGCGCCGCTTGACCGCCCGGGCCCGCTTCCACGCCTTCGCGCTGGCCGGTGTCGACCCGGTGACGATGCTCACCGGGCCGGTGCCGGCGACCCGCAAGGTCCTCGAGCGGGCCAAGTTGGGCATCGACGACATCGACCTATTCGAGGTCAACGAGGACTTTGCCTCGGTGGTGCTGGCCTGGGAGCGGGAGATCCACCCCGACATGGCCAGGGTCAACGTCAACGGCGGCGCCATCTCCCTCGGCCACCCGGTGGGGGCCTCGGGGACCAGGCTGCTCGCCACCCTGGTCAACGAGCTGGAGCGCACCGGTGGACGCTGGGGCCTGCAGACCATGTCCGAGAGCGGGGGGATGGCCAACGCCATGGTCGTGGAGCGCCTCGGCTGACACTCTGGCGTGCTCCCACCATGGTCGGAGGTTTTCCCCAGCCTGTGGACAAAGCTGGGAGTGTCACATCGATGTAACTCCGATTTGGGGTCCCGTTAACCCGTCCCCACCGGGAGACCCCGGGGCCCGGGGAGACCTGGCCCCTGGCGAGACCTGGCCCCCGGGGAGACGTCGCCGCGGATCAGTGCCAGCGGGTGGCCATGACGAACCCGGCCACGATGAAGGCGAGGCCGCCGAGGAGGTAGGCGTTGCTGGCCCCTCCGGGCAGGGCGCTCAGGTAGTTGAGCAGGATGCCGACGACGCCCACGCCGAAGAGGGTCAGGATGAGCACCGGCACCCACCAGGGGCTCGACCGGTACTCGGTCGGGATGGGGGCGGTGTAGCGCCCCGACGCCGGCCGGCCGGAGGCGCCGGCCTTGGCCTTGGCCGGGCTGCCCTTGGGGGTCACCCGACCGGGGGCATCCTTGGTCTTCCTGGCCACGGCCGCTCAGGATAGGCCAGCCGCGCCGGTTGGCGAAAGGCGCCGGAGTCGGCGGTACCGTAGGTTGCGGTGGTGGCCGCCCCCGTCGTGGTCGTCGACAACTACGACTCGTTCGTCTACAACCTGGTGCAGTACCTCGGGGAGCTGGGGGCCGAGCCGGTGGTGGTGCGCAACGACGCCGTCGCCGTCGGCGACGTGGTGGCCATGGCGCCGGCCGGGATCCTGGTCTCGCCGGGGCCGGGCCGGCCGGCGGAGGCGGGCATCTCCAAGGCCCTAGTGGCGGCGGCGGCCGGCTCGGTGCCCGTCCTCGGGGTGTGCCTGGGCCACCAGTGCATCGCCGAGGTCTTCGGGGGCCGGGTGGCCCGGGCCGCCGTCCTCATGCACGGCAAGACGTCGCAGATCAGCCACGACGGACGCGGTGTGTTCGCCGGCCTGCCCCGGCCGCTGGTGGCCACCCGCTACCACTCCCTGGTGGTGGCTCCCGACGACCTGCCTGCCGACCTGGAGGTGAGCGCCCGGAGCGAGGACGGGACGATCATGGGCCTGCGCCACCGCCACCTCGAGATCGAGGGGGTGCAGTTCCACCCAGAGTCGGTGCTCACCGAGGCCGGTCACCAGCTGCTGGCCAACTGGTTGGCCACCTGCGGCCAGCCCGCCCCCCCGACCTCCGGGATGGCAGGCCACCCTCGGCCCTCCCAGCCAGCCGGCCGGGAGCCGGTTACTGGGTAGCAGTCACTCAGGGGGCCTTGGTGGTGGTGGTGGTGCCCGGGGCGGTGGTGGTCGTGCCCCCCCCGGTTGTCGTGGTGGTCGAGGAGGGGACGGTCGAGGAGGTGGCCGGGGCGCTGTACTGGCCGACGACCAGGGACACGCTGGTTCCCTGGTTGACTACCATGCCCTGCGGCGGGTTGGACGAGAGCACCGTCTGGTCCTGGGCCGGGTTGGTCACCGCCTGCATGGTCGTGGTGAAGCTGAGCCCAGCCTGGTTGAGCAGGTTTTCGGCCATGGCCAGGGTCATGTTGTCGACGTTGGGCACCGCCACCATCTTGGGCCCGGTGGAGACGAAGAGCACCACGGTGGTGTTGGGGCTGACCATGGCGCCGGGGCCCGGCATGGTGGAGATCACCGTCCCCGACGCCATCGTCGAGCTCTGCAGCACCTGCTGGGGCACCAGCCCGAGCGTGGTCAGCTTGCTGGCCGCCGTCACCGCGTCCTCGCCGGCCACCGGCGGCACCGTGACCGTCGCCGGGCCGCCCGACACCACCAGGGTGACGATAGAGGCCTGGGGGGCGCTGGCCCCGCCGGGGGGCATCTGGTCGACGACGGTGCCGGCCGGCTGGGTCGCCGGCTTGGTGACGACGGTGTTCTTGAAGCCCTTGGCGGTCAGCTCGGCCTGGGCCTGGGCCACCATGTTGTTGACCTCGTCGGGCACCCCCACCTGGACCGGGCCCTGGCTGACGGCCAGGGACAGCGGCTTGTCGGCTCGCAGCCGGGCGTTGGGCGGAGGGGTGGAGCCGAGGACGGCCCCGACGGGCTGGTTGCTGGCCTGGTCGCTGCGGGTGACGTCGGTGAAGCCGTCCCTGGTCAGCTCGGCGTGGGCCGCCGGGTACTGCTGGCCGACCAGGTCGCCGGGCACCCTGAGGGTGGCCGGGGTCGCCGTCCCGCTGCCCCACAGGCCGAGCTGGCGGCCGAGGAAGAAGACCAGGACCCCGAGCACGGCCAGGAGGGCCAGCAGCAGGCCGGCGTAGAGCGAGGTCCTCGACCGCTGCTGGTCCGCTCCGACCAGGGCCGGGCGGTAGTCGGGCACCACCGCCGTGGCCATGCGGCCGTCACCGGCCGGAGGCAGCACACCGGTGGCCGCCACCATCGTCGGGCTGGCCTCGGGGGCCAGCACTCCCTCCCCCAGCCCGAAGCGCACCAGGTCGGCCCCCAGGGCGTCGGCGGTCTGGTACCGGCCCTCGGTGTCCTTGGCCAGGGCCTGCATGACGATGCCCTCGAAGGCGGCCGGCACCTCGGCGTTGGCCACGCCGGGCAGCACGGGCTCCTCCCGCACGTGCTTGTAGGCGATGGACACCGGGTTGTCGCCGTCGAAGGGGGGCCGGCCCACCACCATCTCGTAGAGGACCACCCCGAGGGAGTAGACGTCGCTGCGGGAGTCGACCGAGTAGCCCTGGGCCTGCTCGGGCGAGAAGTAGGTGGCGGTGCCCATGACCGCGCCGGTCTGGGTCAGGCCCTCCTTGGCACCGACGGCCCGGGCGATGCCGAAGTCGGTCACCTTGACCTGGCCGGAGGCGTCGATGAGGACGTTGCCGGGCTTGACGTCGCGGTGTATGACGTTGTGGCGGTGGGCGAAGTCGAGGGCCTTGGCCACGTCGGCGCCGATGGCCGCCGCCTGGAATGCGTCGATGGGCCCGTCGCGGATCATCGACGACAGGGTGCGCCCGTCGATGTACTCCATGACGATGAAGTAGGTGTGGTCCCCCTGGCCCCAGTCGTAGATGGAGACGATGTTGGGGTGGGACAGGTTGGCCGCGGCCTGGGCCTCCCGGCGGAAGCGCTCGACGAAGGACTGGTCGATCGACAGCTCGGGGAAGAGGACCTTGAGGGCCACGGGGCGGTCGAGGAGGAGATCCTGGGCCAGGTACACCTGGGCCATGCCCCCCCGGGCGATGTGGCGCACCAGTTCGTAGCGGTCGCTGAAGACCTGCTGCGGCGACATTCCCCTAGAGCCTAGGAGGAGCCGGCCCGGTGGGGCTGGCCGGGGCGGGGGCCAGGGCGGCCTGCATCACGGATTTGGCGATGGGTGCGGCGATGGTGCCTCCCTGGTACTGGTTGCCGGCCGGTTGGTCCTCCACCAGGACGGCCACGGCGATGCGCGGGTTGGCCACCGGGGCGTAGCTGGCGAACCAGGCGTCGATGGTGCCCACCCCGGTCTGGGCGGTGCCGGTCTTGGCGGCGACCCGGATGCCGGGTATCTGGGCGGCCACCCCGGTGCCGTCGGGGGCGTAGACCACCGACTGCATCAGGGTGGACATGGCCGCGGCGGTAGCTGGCGACGTGGCGCTCAGCCACCGCCGGGGCTTGAATGTGGTCGTCACCTGGTTGCGGGAGTCGGTCACGTCGGCCAGGATGTGGGGGGCCATCGCCTTCCCGCCGTTGGCCACGGCGCCGGCCACCAGGGCCATCTCGAGCGGGGTGGCGGAGACGTTCTCCTGGCCGATGGCCGACTTGGCCAAGCCGGCCGGGTCGTCGGCGAACGACGGCGCCGGCGGGAAGTAGGCCTGGGCCACGGCGGGCAGGTCGAGCGGCGGGGTCTTGTCGAACCCGAATGCCTGGGCCTCGCTGCTCAGGCTGACCGCCCCCAGGTCCAGGCCGATGTTGGCGAAGGCGCTGTTGCACGACACGGTGAAGTCGGCCAGCAGCATTCCTCCGCAGGTCTCCCCCCCGAAGTTGCCCAGCACCTGGTTGCTCGTACCGGGCAGGGCCAGGCCCGACGAGACCGGGTAGTCCTTGGTGGCCAGGGCCGGGTCGTGGTCGTAGACGGCGGCGGCGGTCACCATCTTGAATGTCGACCCGGGCGGGAACCGGTTGCGGTAGGCCCCCGACGACAGCGGGTTGCCCGGGGCGTGGACCAGAGCCTGGTAGTTGTTGCGGACCTGGGCCTGGTCGCTGCCCGACAGCAGGTTGGGGTCGAAGGTCGGGCTGGAGTACATGGCCAGGACGGCCCCGTTGCGAGGGTCGATGGCCACCACGGCCCCGACCCGGTTGCCCAGCGCCTGGGCGGCGACGGCCTGGAGCCTGGCCGAGACGGTGAGGGTGACGTTGTCGGCTCTCTGCTGGTTGGCCAGCTCGCCGGTGAGGGCCTTCAGGCTGGTGGGCAGGCGGAACTGCGCCTTGGCGCCGGTGAGGAAGCTGTCGTATGTCCTCTCGGCGCCGTCGCTGCCGTAGGTGAAGGAGAAATACCCCGTAATCTGGCCGAACAGCGCGCCGAGGGGGTAGACCCGCTGGTACTTGAAGTTGCCCTTGACCGCCTTGGAATAGGCCAGAAGTGCTCCGTCGGCCGAGATGATGTTTCCCCGGGGGGTGTCGTACTCCTTGATGATGCGGCGGCTGTTGATCGGGTTGGCGTCGAGAGCCGGCGCGTGGAACACCTGCAGGTAGTTGAGCTGGGCGAACAGGACGACGAAGAGCACCATGATGCCCAGGCCCACCAGCCGGATCTGGCGGTTCACGCCCGGACCAGGGCAGAATTCGTGTTGTCGGAGATGCGCAGCAGCAGGGCGATCAGGATGTAGTTGGTGACCAGCGAGGAGCCGCCGTAGGCCACGAAGGGCAGGGTGATGCCGGTGAGCGGTATCAGCCGGGTCACCCCGCCGACGATCACGAAGGTCTGGACGCCGAGGACGAGGGCCAGCCCGGTGGCCAGGAGCTTGTCGAACTCTCGCTCGGCGCGCACGGCGATGCGCAGGCCGCTGCCGACCATGACCAGGATGCCGATCAGCACGGCGGTGCCGCCGACCAGGCCGATCTCCTCGGCGATGGCGGCGAAGATGTAGTCGGTGGACGACTCGGGGATCTGCTGGGGGGTGCCCTGGCCGGGGCCGTCGCCGAAGAGGCCGCCGGCGGCGATGGCGAACCACCCCTGGATCAGCTGGTAGCCGCTGCCGCTGGCGTGGGCCCAGGGGTCGATCCACCCCGAGACCCGTGACTGGGCATGGCCGACGAACCGGAGGGCCAGGTAGGCGCCGGCGGCGAAGAGGCCGCCGCCCACCCCCAGGTAGTAGTTGCGACCGGTGGCCACCCACAGCATGACGATGAAGAGGGCGAAGAAGAGGAACGAGGAGCCGAGGTCGTTCTCCGCGGTGATCACCACCAACGAGACGGCCCAGGCGACCAGGATGGGGCCGAGGTACTTGGGGTCGAGCACCAGGAAGCGGCCGATGCGGCGGGTCCGGGTGGCCAGCAGCTCGGCTCGCTCGACGATCACCGAGGCGAAGAAGACGGCCAGGAGGATCTTGGCGATCTCGGCCGGCTCGAAGCTGAGGGGGCCGAGGTGGACGAAGAGGCGGGCGCCGTTGATGTCGACGCCCACGTGGGGCACGAGGGGCAGCAGGAGCAGGCCGACCCCCACCAGGCCGACGCTGTAGCGGTAGCGCTCCAGGTCGCGAGGCTGGCGGACGACGGCCAGCACGACGAGGAAGGCCGCCACCCCGATGGCGGTCCACAGGGCCTGGGCCTGGGCCTGGCCCGGGAGATGGAGCCGGGCGATGAACACGTAGCCGATCCCGTTGAGCAGGCCGGCGACGGGCAGGAGGACCGGGTCGGCCTCGGGGGCCAGGTAGCGCATCCCCACATGGGCAACCACCAGCAAGGCGAAGATCACGGCCAGGAAGGGACCGATGTTGGCGGGCACCGAACCGCTCTTGCCCAGGCTGGCCAGGGCGTACAGGCCTCCGGTGAGCAGGACCACCAGCACCATCAGGCCCAGCTCGGTCCGGCGCCGGGCCGGCCGGCGGGCCACCGGGGGGCCGCCGGGGGTCCTGACGATCGTGCCGATCACGTGGCCGGAGGGGTGGCCGAGGAGGTCGTCGAGGAGGTGGAGGTGGACGAGGGGGAGGTGGTGGGCGGCACGCTGAGGTTGGGCAGGCTGACGCTGGGTGGCAGGCTGAGGCTGGGTGGCAGGCTGACGCTCGGCGGCAGGCTGAGGTTGGGGGCCTGGTCGCGGCTGTACTCGGCCTGGAGGCTCTGGACGTACTGGCGGGCGGCGTCGAGGCTGCCCTCGGGCTGCCCGGCCCGCAGGGCCCCCAGGTGGTAGGCCAGCACTCCGGCGGTGGTCACGTCGGTCCGCTGGGCCACGGTGGGGCGCAGCCACAGCATCCCGCCCGGGCGGCCCTGGAATATGGTCAGGCGCCGGCCGGACAGGCCCACGTAGTAGCTCCCCCGGGCGTAGAGGCCCACCCCGGCCCCGGCTATGGCGAGCAGGCCGACCACCAGGATCGAAAACGCCAGCACGCGCACGGTGACCACCTGGTTGAGGGGCCCGGCGGCACCGCCTGGGGCCCGGGGCCGCCGCCGGGGGGGCGGGCGGCGGGCTGGTCCGGCCGGCGGGGCCCCTTTCACCACTGCCGTTGGCTCGGCGGCGGCGGGTGGCGCCGCTGGGCCCCCCGGCTGGCCCGCCACCACGTCGACGACCACCACGGTGACGTTGTCGCTGCCACCGTGCGCCTTGGCCTGGGCCACCAGCTCCCGGGCGGCGTCGTCGGGGTCGGCCAGGCGGCGCAGGACGGCGGCCACCTGGTTGTCGTCGACCTCCCGGACCAGCCCGTCGCTGCACAGCAGGAAGCGGTCGCCCGGCACCGGGGTGACGGCGGTGAGGTCCACGGCGACGTCGGGGTCGACGCCGAGGGCCCGGGTGAGCACGTGGCGCTGGGGGTGGTGGGCGGCTTCCTCCGCGCCTAGCTGGCCCTCGTCGACCAGCTCCTGGACCAGGCTGTGGTCGTTGGTCAGCTGCGCCAGCTCGCCGTCACGAAGCCGGTAGGCCCGGGAGTCGCCCACGTTGACCACCCCCAGCTTGGGCTGGCCGCCGTCGGCCACCAGGGCCAGGGCCACCAGGGTCGTGCCCATGCCCCGCAGCTCGGCCGCGCTCTGGGCGTGGTCCCACACCGCCCGGTTGGCGGCCTGCGCCGCCGCGCCAAGCTGGTCGGGGGAGGGGGCGGCGAGCTCGGCGAAGCTGGCGGCCAGGGAGTCGACGGCGATGCGGGAGGCGACCTCGCCGGCGGCGTGGCCGCCCATGCCGTCGGCCACCGCGAACAGCGGGTGGGCCACCAGGAGCTGGTCCTGGTTGCTGGCCCGGACCAGGCCGATGTCGGTGGCGGCGCCGGCCCTCAGCTCCGTCATCGTGCGTCGCCCAGCTCGAGCACGGTCCGCCCGACCTGCAGGCGGTCGCCGGGGCGCAGGGCGACGGGGGCGCCCACCTTGGCGTCGTTGAGCAGGGTGCCGTTGGTCGAGCCCAGGTCCTCGACGAAGTACTCGTCGCCGCGCCGGAAGATCCGGGCATGCAGCTGGGACGCGAAGGTATCGTCGGGCAGGGCCACCCCGCAGCCCGCCCCCCGCCCGACGGTCAGCTCGGCCCCCAGGCGAAAGCGCCGGCCGGCCCGCTCGGGGGGGGAGACCACGGCCAGCTCGTCCACCCGGGCGGCCCGGGCGACGAGGCCGGGGGCCGGGGGGGAGGGGCCGGGAGCGGAGCCGGGGCTGGGAGCGGAGCCGGGGCTGGGAGCGGAGCCGGGGCTGGGAGCGGAGCCGGCGGCGGACAGAGTGGAGGGCTCCCGCAGCTCGGTCCAGACCGCCCGCAGCACCCGGACGAAGAACAGGTACAGCAGTACCAGGAAGATGTACTTGAGAAATGTGAGCAGGCTGGCCGGCATCAGCCCTGCTCGAAGCGCAGGGACGTGCCCCCGGCGGTGATCTCGTCGCCGTCACGCAACGGCACCGGACCCCGCACCGCGACACCGTTGACCTTGGTCCCGTTGGTGCTGCCCAGGTCGGTCACCTCGTAGCCGCCGGCGGGAGCCGGTCGTACCTCGGCGTGGCGGCGGCTGACGTTGGGATCGGCGAGCACCAGGTCGCACTCGGGCAGGCGCCCCATGGCCAGGCTCTTGGTCCCGAGCACCAGCCGGCGCCCGTCGGGCAGCACCAGCGTCGCCCCCGCCGGCATCGGGGACCCGGCCCGGGAGGGCTCGCGCCCCGGAGGGGGGTAGTCGGCCCGGGGGCCGGCGGGGACCGGGTAGGGCTGCTGGCCGGGACGCGGCGACTGGTGGGCGGGGGCCGGGTAGGCGGGGGGCGGCGGGAGGTGGGCGGTGGAGGGGCGGGGCCGGCCGGCCTGGCGCGGATCGGGGCGCCGGCCGGCCGGCGGCCGGCGGGGGGGATCGGCCGACATCTCCCCCGATACCAGGCACACGCCCGGCGACAGGTCGTCGTCGGTCTCCATGACGACCTCGACCGGTCCGACCAGCGAGTAGCCCTCCGAGCGGGCGTGGTCCTCGGCCACCGACACCAGCTCGCGCACCAGCTCCGCCTCGATCGGATCGAAGCGGGTCCGGTCGGCCGGCGCGCACGACACCACGAACTGGTTGGGAGCCAGCACGCCCTTGGGCGCCACCTGCCGGCGCAGGTCCATCTCCCGGGTCAGGCGGCGGCCGATCTCGACCGGCTGCAGGCCGCTGCGAAAGGCGCGGGCAAAGACGCCCTCCACCAGGCGCTCCAACCGCCTCTCGAACTGCGCAAGTCCCATAACCCGACCAGATCGTACCTGGGAGGGCTGACCTCCGTAGCCGCCGGTGGGCGGCCGGCGGGTCGGGCGGCCGGCGCTGGGGTCGGGTGCGGGTCGGGCGGCCGGCGCTGGGGCGGCCGGCGCTCTGGGCGGCCGGCGGGTCGGGCGGCCGGCGCTGGGGTCGGG